>JAQTYS010000055.1 GCA_028688175.1 Methanothrix sp.
ATATAATCCGGAGGTTGCGTCCATGTCACATCGCTGCTGTGTGTGCCGGATCTTTCCTTGAAGCAATCTGCAGACCACTTTACACTGTCATGCCCCTCGCCGTTGGTCACGGTAATTGTCTTGTCGATATAGCAGGGAGGAAGGTCAATTTCCTCGTCCTTGGTTATCACTGGATCTCCCTGAAGGTACCATCCATCACCGTTATCCTGCGACGAAGCCAAACTGGACAAGGCGAATAAGGCAAAAAATAGGATCAAATTTAGTCTATTAATCATGGACAGTCATTTGGATCGAAAGTATATAATTATAGCTAAGGCTTGATCTCTATATCTGGAGCCTTTCATATATATTCGAGGAAGATCAAGATGCTAGAGATGAGTTAGAGAGGCTGAAGAATGCTTCGATATTGCTCAATAAAGACTACATCGGCTATTTATCCGCAGGTACTACCATGACTCCTGCTGAGAAGCTCAAGAAATACTTTGGCCTGGACATCAATAGGAAGCTCTTTGAAGATGCCATGGATGTGGTCGTTCTAAGGATCAGTCAATTGGAAGACCTGGACAAGAGATTGATATCGGCTAGCTAATCATACAAAGAGCGATAGTCGATGCACCAAAGGCCTCCTTTGTGCATGGACATCGCCTGGCCTTTATGCAATTATGCAATCCCTTTTTGTACACTGTTAAGTGGTAATGGCATTGGATTTGCCTAATGCTGAAAGGGCATTGTTTTTACCAGCCAGTGCATTTGCGTTATCCGGCTCACGGTTGAGCAAAGCCTCATATGCATCCATTGATGCCTGGTATCTGCCCAAGAAGTACAGGGAATTTCCCAGATTAAGCCAACCCTTCGAGAGAGTGGGATCGATATTAACTGCCTTGGCATACAATTCCGCAGCTTGTTCATACGATCCCGTCAAGTAGAAGACGTTTGCTTCATCCATCAAGCCGGCGGCATCTTCACCGGCTGTTTTCTCACTATTGGTAGGCGCATTATTTGCTGGCGCCGCAGAGATCGCTCCTGCATAAGGGTTATAAACGCCATGGTTTGCATAATAACATTCGCAATCACCATAAAGAAAATTATATATATCTGCATACCATAGTCGCTGCTGCCATTCCGAAATCCTTGAAGAGTGACAATTTGAATTATGACAATCCTCAATCCCTTGTGCGGTAATCCAAGATGCTGCCATGAAGATCACCATCAGGGCAACGATGATTATTAGAGGCAACCTGTGATGCGATACAACCATATTCTATCCCTCCAGCATAAGTCCTCAAATCTTTAATAAATCAATTGTGGTAGAGATTCAGTCGAATTCCTCAGTACGATTGCCTGCACTATCTCAGTGTCCCAATGCTGGTAATTATAACACCGTTCGGGGTTATTTGATCGAGAAGGACTTGAAGATTATCCGTATCGTGAGTCAAGATTGCTTTACTGACTGTGCCTTTCACCTTATTCCTTAACTTGGCAACACCTTTGACCATTGTGCCGGAGATTTCGTTATCATTGAACTTTAAAGTGACTTCGCAATCATTTTGGCTTACATAGAAGCTATTTCCACCGACGTTGCGCTTTTGTCCAATTGGAATGGATGTTCCTTCTTGATCACTGATAGCGGTAACCCTTAGTTCTCCTGCTTTATAGCCAGATATATCCGGGCAGCCAGCCTCCCATTTCAAATTGTCTCTATCTTCTTCTTGCGACGAGATATAATTCCATTTGCCTCCCAGATCTATATCGCCAAATTTCTTTCCGTCCAAGATCGATTTGAGAAGGGTAGTTGTGTCGATCCCAGCCACAATTGGGTTGATTGCGCTAATCGGCGCGAAGAGTGCGTCGGCATTTAGGCTTGCCCTGATAGCTTGCAGCTGTTCCTTACTGGCAGGATTATATGTTTCTTTTACCTTATTGGCCATGCATCCGCCGATAATAACCGCCCGAAGTGCGGGCGGTTTGTTGATACCAAAGGTCTCCCAAAATTGGCCCCATTTCGGAATGGGTTTTCTTTGGCCTACTGCAAATGATTCCGGATTGGAGTGTACGGAAAGGACGAGAACATCGCCATCTTGAAGCTGTTTGAGGGCATCACCAATTATAACTTCATTATCGCTATTTTCAGTTAAATCTAGCAGGTCAACAGTCTCTTGGCGCAAAGGATTGGTTGAAGGGTAACTGCTTGATAAGGTCGTTGAAATTGTAATGCCGACATTCTTGGCCAGACATGTTTGGCTTGATATGAAGATGAATAAAATCAGCACCAAACAAATGAAGACATTCGCATTTCCTTTCATATTCAAAGTATGGCGGAGAGACTCTAATCCCCTCCATCACCGCCATCTCCTCCGCTATCTCCACCATCACCGCCAGAATCGCCAGAATCGGAATCATCTCCTACATCTGACCATTCCTCATCATCTATATGACTGCTAACATGAAATCCATGCTTTTTTTTCTTCTTATTGGAGAATAGAGATTTGAGTATATCGGAAATTATCCCCATATCATAGACCCTCAAATATTATTATCAGAAGGTATTCACTATTGGATATTAAATACTTTCTGCTATTTCTGCTATTAGTAAGAATATATAGACTAAAATGTATAGATCCAACTGCCTTCTTTCATCATATCATCAACCAGCAACTCATAGAAATTAGCGGGAACTGTTGCCTTGCCATCAGCAGAGACACCTCTAGCAGCCAGGTCTTCTCGGCAGGCTATGATTTGATCCCTGGGTAGAAGCGCCCAGAGGGGCTTGCCCAACTGGCTGGCCGTCTGGCAGGTGGCATCCGGCCCATCCTGGCCTAGCAGATTGTAGACTCCATCCCCTGCCAGATAGACCATGACATCAACAGAGCCTGCCAAACCGGCCAGGAGTTGCAGGCATAGCCTTGTGCGCTCGCTCTGGGGCGTTTTTGTCAAGAGAATTATCCTCATAATAGTATGATGCCGTCTGATTGCAGCATCTCCTCCAGGAACTTCTCCTCATCCATTAGCTCTACCCTCTCCACCAGGCCCATGCTCATGAGGCCCCGATCCACCAGTGACGGCTCATGGGCCAGCACTCTCATCTCTGGATAAGCATAGAGGATGTCAGAGTGGTTGGGCAGGTGCAAATCCCGGCTGTCCTGACCGGTCAGGGCCAGGTAGGTGCCGTCTCCATAAAGGCCCACGATTACATTCATCTTGCTGCTCACCGCGGCGGCGTTGAGCAGGCCGAATGCCTTCTCGCTGCCGTAAGGGGCGCTGTCCAGTAGAAAGAATATGGATCTCATCTCGCCAGTGTCACCACCCTGTCGCTCTCCTCCAGCATCTCTGCCAGGCGGTAGAGGCTGGTGATCTTTATTCCCTCGACATAATCCTTGCTCTTTTTGCCCTCTGGCGTGTAGCCGCGCGCCGTGGCACACCTGGGACAGGCCTCCACCGTAACACCTATTTTGGCCAGATCGGCAAAGAGTTCCCCCGCATTGGCAAAGAAAGCAGGATTCTGGCCGGCTTTAGGAATATGGACCGCATCCAGGTAGAGGAAGATATTTACCTTATGTGCTTTTGCATTTGCTGCTCTGGCAATATTGCCGGCCATCTCAGCATACTGGGAGATGTAAGGCCCGTCAGTGAGAATGATGGTTAGGGTGCCCATCGGTCTGTCCTCATACATTTCATAAATACTCTCGCAGGGCTCGCAGCGTCTCCAGGCTGGTGGCGAATTTAGTCTCCAGCAGAGGAGTGCACTTCTCTAAAGTGGTCTCTCCTCCGACCATCCGGATAGCGAAAGCATAGCAACTCTGTTCTCCACAGATCTTGCAATCTGTTTTAGGCAGGTATTTGTAAACCTCGGCGTGATCCACCTTGACCTTTTCTCTGGGCGCTGGTGTAATGCCGCTGATGATGGCTTTATTGATAGTCTCTTTCAGGCCTTCCAAAACCGTCCGGGCTTCGGCCTCGCTGCTGATCATGGTCATGGTCACGTTGCCATTGGAGTAAAGGGTGATGAGGACATTGCCTTTCTGGATGATGAGGGCCCCGATCCTCTCTGAGTATCTGGCCCGGGGAAATAATGGCTCCAGCAGCTTCAGGGCGCCGCGAAGCTGCGGCTCTATTCGGGCGATGATGCGAAACTTGGAGACATCGGCAATGCAAGGGAGAAGCTGTCGGACCTCTGTTATCTGCAGGGGTGCTGTCCCGGAAAGATCTTTCTTGGCCTGGGCCGGCTTCTCGGCCTTCGTTTCCATGAAATTCTTGCCGAAATCGGTCAGGGTGATCACCTCATCCTTGATATCAGCAAGGCCCGCCTGCTGTAGCATCTGCAGGTGGTAGTCGAGCATACTGGCTCCGGCTGCCTGCTCGACATCAGCTCTAGTCCTCTCTTTCTCAACCAGCATGGCCATAATCTTTCTTCTCGTGGCGTTGGCCATGGCGTTGCTCACGAGTTTAACGTCTGCCTGTCCTCCAACCATATCGTACACTCCATCGGAATTTAAACAATCAAGACAATTGAAACATCATTTTCGCTTAAACCGTCCGGCTAAGTTGAGCATATCAGTGACTGCCCCATCCGAGATCCTGTAGCGACACCATTTTCCCTCTTTTCTCTCTCTTACGAGGCCGGCGTCCTCGAGTATGGATAGATTATGAGATATGGATGACTGCGGTCTTTTCAGAGCCAGCATCAGCTCACCAATGCAAAGCTCTCCTCTGCTGAGAAGCTTGAGGATCTTCAGGCGGGTCGCATCGGCTACGGCCTTGAAGACCTTCATCTCAGCAGTTAAATCCTCCTCATCTATCTCTTTTACCTGGGCGCATACCTGGAGACATCGCTCTCTGGCTATGCTTCTATCTCCATAAAGTCGGAATAGAGTATTTTCTGCTTCGCAGCAAGCGCTATTGTCACAGCAGGATTCTTTCTCATCTCCCGGCTGAGGATGGAGCAATCTGTTTCTCGGGATCATTGGGAGTTCTTTGTTCAGCATCGGCGCAGCCTACCAAGGTGATTAATACTAGTCATATCAATCTATTCATATATAAGGATTTCTGGATTTCATTATTCTTCTGAATAGGGATGAGTTGCTCAGAATAAGTGGAAAAATTAAAATAATACAGATAGCAATGGATCATATCACTGCCATCGAAATGACGAAAGGAGGGAATGGACAATGCTGCCGGATTCTAAGGAGTTTGCCGTGGAATGGATTGAGTCGTGGAATTCGCACGACTTGGATCGCATCATGAGTCACTACGCAGACGATGTCGAGGTAACCTCACCCATGATCAAGGTCGCAACGGGCATTGATAACGGAACGCTGCAAGGCAAATCCTCAGTGCGCCAATACTGGCACGCAGCGCTCGATAAAGTGCCGGACCTGCATTTTGAACTTGTCGAGTGCACAAAGAGCGTTGACTCCATTGCCATCTACTACAAGTCTATCATGGGCAAAATGGCTATCGAAGTCATGTTCTTCGATCCGATTGGAAAGGTGTCCAAGGTGATCGCCCACTATAACTAAATGGCTGCGAGTAAAGATGCTCCAACGTATTTAGAGATGACAAGACTGATGGAATGAGTGAAAAAGGGAACCGTGATGGTTGTTGCTAATGAGCCAATCGATGATCTGTTGATCTCGTGTGGAAAATGTCAAGACATCTTCATAGTTCCAGCTAGTCCGGATGATGCTGGTGAAATTTTGGAATTGCAGAAGAAGGCATACCAAAGTGAAGCAAAATTAAATGATGACTGGACGCTCCCGCCCCTCACACAAACCCTTCCTGAGATTATTTCTGAGTTTGAAACCAAGGTATTCCTAAAAGCAGTCTGTACAAATAAAATCATCGGTTCCGTAAGAGCAACCCTGGATTCTGGTACTTGCCAGGTGGGCAGGCTTATTGTTCACCCTGACTACCAGGGAAAAGGGATCGGCACTTCGCTCATGAGCAGAATAGAGGCCACATTTTCCCAAGCAAAGCGATTTGAGTTGTTTACAGGCACCAATAGCATTAATAACATTCATCTCTACCAAAGGCTCGGATATCGAGAGTTGTGTGAGGAGGATTTGTCGCCCAGAGTACGACTGGTGTTCATGGAGAAACTACGATGAGCGATCCTACCACTAATTTAGAAATTACATCCAAGAAATCGACACAGACGCCCGCAATTTCCACGAAGCTAATTGCTCCCTGTGGAATGAATTGCCGTCTCTGCAGCGCATTCACAAGAGAGAGGAAACCATGCCCAGGTTGCCGGGGCGATGACAGCAACAAATCCAAATCTTGCGTAGAATGCAAAATCAAGAACTGCAAGGAGATGGCAAAATCCAAATCCAAGTACTGCTTTGCTTGTGACAGCTTCCCCTGCGAGCGGCTCACGCATTTGGATAAGCGTTATAAAACCAAGTATGGCATGAGCATGATCAGCAACCTTGAGAACATTCGAAAATTCGGCATAAGGCATTTCATAAGAGCCGAAAAAGAACGATGGACCTGCCCGAAATGCGGTGAGCTGCTCTGCGTTCATAAGCCACAATGTCTTTATTGCCAGCACTCCTGGCGTTAGGAATTGATAAAGTCACCAGGTCATCGGATTGCACAAAAGCATGCAAAATAGTCAAGCTACAGGAGGTAAAATATTGCAGCCGCGTCTAAATATCGTCACTCTCGGAGTTAAGAATATGGAGAGAGCCATCCAATTTTACAGGGACGGCCTGGGCTGGCCGCTATCCAGCATCAGCGGAGGGGACTTTGCCATATTCAAGATCAGCACCGGGACCGCATTAGCCCTTTATCCCCGTCATCTGCTTGCCAAGGATGCCTGTGTTGAGGACCTGGGAGGTTATGGCGGAATCACTCTGGCGCAAAATGTTTCGTCTAAAGAGGAAGTTGATAAAGCTCTGTCGCAGGCATTCTTAGCTGGCGGGACACTTCTTAAAGCGGCAGGCGATACCGAGTGGGGAGGCTATTCCGGTTATTTCGCAGATCCAGACGGCCATCCATGGGAGGTGGCTTGGGCCCCGATTTTTGAGCTTTTGCAAGGCAATTTAGTGTTGCCTGATTAGAGGTTGGATCAGTTAAGAAATTGGCTACGGAAAAGAGGGGCAAAACAAGCCGCTCCACCTTATTACGCTTTCTTTCCCATCGTATTCATGCCTAACATTGAATAGAGCGGACAGCTCCCGACAATTCCGGTCCCGAGCAGGATCAATCCGATAAGCGCAACGAGATAGGACCATGGGGCTGCAACCATATTCACCAGGAAGAGGTAGAGCAGGATAATTCCAAGAATGATCCTGATCACACGATCAACCATGCCAACATTCTTCTCTCCAAATTTCATCTCTTTTCACCAGCATATAATAGCAGGGGTTAGAATATAAAATTATTGCAGATCTTTTGTGCTGCAAGATAATCCCTATTCATAGGCCGCAATGTCTTTATTGTCATTAGATAAAGCTGGAGACGTGAATTAAAAATGGACTTCGTTATTCGCTCCGAAACTGAGTCGGACATCAAAGCAATATCTGAGATCACAAAAGCAGCTTTTGAGAGTCTTGATATCAGCCACCACACGGAACAGTTCATTGTTGATGCGCTGCGAGATGGCAACGTTCTTTCCCTCTCGCTGGTGGCGGTGGCAGGCAATCGGGTGGTCGGCCACATTGCTTTCTCGCCAGTGACCATATCCGACGGCAGCCCCGGTTGGTATGGTCTGGGCCCCATCTCAGTCCTGCCGGAATTGCAGAAGCAGGGCATAGGAAAATCACTGATGCAGGAGGGCCTGGCCAGGTTAAGGTCAATGGGAGCAAAGGGCTGCATCCTCGTGGGAGATCCCGGCTTCTACGAGCGGTTTGGCTTTAGAAGTCCCAGGGATCTGGTAATTGAAGGGGTTCCGCAGCAGTTCGTTCTTGCGCTGCCGCTTGAGGAGAAAAAGGCTAGCGGTACTGTGGTATTTCATGAAGCTTTTACTGCAACCGGATAATGGAGGATGAGGCAGAGGTGAGGAACAGGGTGCTGTGGCTCAGATCTGTGGCGATGAGCGCCATATTCAGCAATAAGTAAGACCAAATGGAGGCCATTTCCGCCTTGTTCATTAAAATTCATCTGAAATGAAAAAAAATGTTGAAGATGCCCAAACGCAGAGAGATATTCTGTGTTCATGATCACAATGTCTTTATTGTCAGCATTCTGTAGCGGTAGAAATGGTCAAAGAACTTATGGAAAGCGAAAGTAAGCCCATCCCTCGGACGACCTTTAGCCGCTGGTGATTTACGTCATTAGCCCAAGAGGATTAAGCAATGGAAAAACGGTACCAGATCTTTGTGAGCAGCACATACCAAGACCTTCAGGAGGAGCGTCAAGAAGTTATGCATGCGCTCTTGGAGTTAGACTGTATCCCTGCAGGAATGGAGTTATTCCCTGCAGCCGACGAGAGCCAATGGTCATTAATCAAGCGCGTTATCGAAGAATGCGACTACTATGTGCTAATCCTCGGTGGAAGATACGGTTCCTGTGGTCCAGATGGGTTGAGCTATACTGAGATGGAATACAGGTATGCTCTTGAGATTGGGAAACCCACAATCGCTTTCCTCCACAAAGACCCCGGCACAATTCAGTCCAACAAGTGCGAGACGACACAAGAAGGAAAGGAGAAACTCGTCGCTTTCCGATCCTTCGTGGAGAAGAAGTTGTGCAAGCAATGGGCATCCCCTTCAGAACTTGGCTCTGTGGTTAGCCGCAGTCTCATTCAGTTGATGAAGACAACACCAGCCATCGGCTGGGTAAGAGCGGACGAATTGCCCGACCGGAATGCTACGCTCGAGCTTCTAAAGTTGCGGCAGCGCGTCGACGAACTACAGGCAGAACTAGCACGAAGTCGGACGGCAGCACCAAAGGGAACTGAGGATTTGGCACAAGGCGAAGAACTTCACATACTTAGATATAGCTTCTCATCAGAGAACAAGATATACGATACCTCTGACTGGACGGGAACATTTCAGGCAACATGGAATGAAATATTCGCGGTTTTGGCGCCTCTAATGATCAACGAGGCGTCCGAGCGCACATTTAAGGCTGGTCTTGATCGCTTCTCTGAGGACAGGAACCGCGAAAATCTTACCAGAGACAAGGATCTGACGGATTGCATGCTGAGTAATTTCTCGTTGAATGGCGAAGACTTCCAGACCATAAAAGTGCAGCTTCGTGCACTCGGTCTAATTGCCAAGAGCGAAAAAGCGCGAAGCGTCAAAGACAACGCCACATATTGGACACTCACTCCATACGGTGATGATGTCATGACACGTCTCAGGGCGATTAAGCGAGCAGTTGTTGTTAAGGAGCCTCCTGAAGCAGCCAAACAGAAGAAGAGAAAGACCAAGGGCTAATAGGGTGATGGCCATGGACAGTGACATGAGATGGATTCATAGCCTTCGTTCCGAATAGTAAGTAGAATTATATGGATCAGAAGCGAATAGCTTACTGCGATCTCTGTTGCACTGATATTCTATCATCATCTGATGGGCTTCTCGTGCTGGTGACCAGCGCGATGATATCAAAACGAAACCGAAACACAGAGTCAGCTCCGTGGAGGTAGGCCATGTCCGAATCCAAAAGCACACTGAAACGTCCCATGAATCCAATGCCCCTCCTCGTTCGAGATGCTCTTAACGAGCGCGGGCTAATGGATGCTTATCTTGCGCGTCCTCCATACCAGCAAAACGATTATCTCGGCTGGATTGCTCGTGCAAAGCTTGAGGCCACGAAGACAAAGCGCCTCAATCAGATGCTTGACGAGCTAGAGGGCGGAAGGTTGTATATGAACATGAAATGGAAGCCCCGGTTGCAGCAAAGATAGATCCAAATTTTTCAATCTCTGCCTGCCGCACATCGCCCGATCAACTCACTTCACCTCGATAATCGACCCTATCACCAGAGCTAGAGGCCTACTGGCAAGTGATGCCCATCATTTCGGCAGGTTTAAGCTATGCATGCCCAAGAGGTTTCAGTTATGGCCAATCCACCAAAAGCCGGAAATTTTGATGAAAAACCGCCGATGAATGTTGAAGAATATGATAAGTTCATCAGGCTATTTTGTGGGGCTTACGAAGAGATGTTTAAACTGACACACTGCTACCTGCGAGCCATACTTCCCAAGCAGGCCAAGATCCTTGTAGCAGGCGTTGGCACAGGCATGGAAATTCTGGAATTTGCCCCTCTGAATGCTGGCTGGTCGTTTTGCGGCGTTGATCCTTCTGCGGATATGCTGGTTCTTGCCGGAAAAAAGATCTCTGAAAAAAATCTGGCTGGCGAAATAGAGTTACGAAAAGGGCATGTGAGTGACCTTAGAGAGGAGGAGTCTTTCGACGCTGCCACCTGCATTCTAGTAATGCATTTCTTAAAGGACGATGGTAGCAAATTGGAGCTACTCGAAAGCATATGCAAACGCATAAAGCCCGGTGCACCTTTTGTACTGATCGATGGCTTTGGAGAGCCGGGCAGTATGGACTTCGAGGAAATCAAAGTGGCCTGGAAGAATTATCCGATTATTAGCGGTGTGCCCAGCGAGACGGTGGAAAACGTCTTCAATGAGGTTATTATGAAGACGGTCCAATTTGTTCCAGAGTCGCGTATAATGCAATTGCTGGAAACGGCTGGCTTCACAAGGGTGTCCAAATACTTTTCCGGATTTCTCTATGGCGGCTGGATGGGCTATAAGAAATAGAGGATTTTATGGAGGAAAGTTGAAACCTACATCATGCAAGTATTGACGATGAAGTGGGAAGCTGCGCTCTTTTGGACGCGGTAGTTCACTCTGATCGCCGATAGCTAGAACCTTTAAATACGAGAAGCTGCATCGCCCTAAATAGCAGCGAATTAGAAAAAATACAAGAATCATTATCCGCTGCTTGAAAGCAAATCAAGATAGCATTGTCATAGAGCGGCTGTGGTCCAGTGGTTATGACATAGGCTTCCCAAGCCTGTAACCCGGGTTCGAATCCCGGCAGCCGCACGTCTTCTTATCCGTAGAAATTCGAAAGAATGAACTACTCAAAGCTACACGATATTACCTATGAGCAGTGATGACAATCTATCGGCATTCTTGAACGGCTTCGGTTTCGATGAAGAAGAGCTGATTGCCGTTTCAGACGAACTCGAATCCTTCAGAACCATCCCCGGCACAACCGTTCTGTACTTTCCAAGTTTCTCCTCAATTTTTATTATTAATAGTATCTTACTAATCATATTTTTAAGCCCAAACTCTTAAGTATATAAAGCAATCCTCCGTCAAGCACAGGCAGATTAAAATATGTCATCACATATTCAAATGTTTCTCCCGCAGCCTGCATTTTTACTCGATCAATCATATCGCCCATGGTTCTCGTTTTTGAACCATCCATTGATGGTGGATTATCAAGTTCCCATAAGAGAATTGCAGTCCATACTGAAAAAACAAGCTGAATGAATCTTTCAATTGAGTGTTTTTCTCTTAGTTGATAATCTTTGAAACCCAATTTTTGATTTGTTTCCCTATGAGCGGTTTCAATATCCCATCTGTCCTCATAAATCGAAATGATCTCTTTTGAAGAGAGATATTTATTAGTGCTTATAATATATTTTGTTGTGCCATCTTTTTTTCTCTTAGAAATTACAAGCTTAACAACTCCAATTTTATCTAGAATTACATCCTTTTCAAATGTATAGTAGGTCTTCTTTTTTCCGCGAACATTAATGGTTGTTTTTATAAAATATTTATCTTCAATTTGATTTGCCATATCTTTAACGTGGTAAGACATAATATTATTAATTTTTACTTTTTTATCAGACTTGATTTGACAAACTATATTATGCCCTAAATTTAGACACTTATTAAATAGATCGGTAGAGAACCACCAGCTATCGAAAACTATATAGAGGCGAATGTTTTTTGGAACTTTTAATGGCTCAATAATATCCTCATAGGCGAGTTCCAATTTTGTTTTAAAATTCTCATTTTCATGCTCATCTTTGACATACATCTTAGCTTTATGTGGAATTAATAATCCTTTTGATTGGATGACAGATGTAACAAAATTGTTACCCCATATGTATGCTTCTTTACTATGATCGTAAAATTTGCCTACGCCATCTGTCTGAATTCCTTCCTTCTCATTGTATGTGTCGTCTATTATTAGTAATATTTTATCATCATCTTTTAAAGATAAATGCTCAATAAAAAGGTCCACTTTGCGCTGTGCAACTTCATTTTCATCCCAATTTGCATCGCTAAAGAACCAATTGTACGAAGAACGTGCCTTTTTCCCTTTGCGACAGTCTGCCATAGTATCACAAAGGTTAGCAACGGTCTTGGATTTATCACACACGCTTAACGCTGCACACAAGTCCCGAAATGATCTATAGCTCGGTTTCGTGAATAAATCCCCAAATTTGTCTAAAAACGGCTCTAACTGTAATGGTGCTTTTAATATTTTGATCATTCTACTCCCTGGGGAGTGAATCTAATCCTAGTATAAAAACTTTAATTTTTAATATGAACTTTTTAGCCAGATATAATCAGAAAATACTATAATAATACCAAAAAGTTGGAAAGTACAGAACCGTTGAGCGATATATAAACCGTGTCATCAACACTATCGAAGAAGATGATCGGCATGCCTTTCTGAAAGGCATATTTGTGGGCATAACCATCCAAAAAGCTGCAGAAACCATGCAACAACCGGATCTAACCGAGGAAGATATGCGAATCAACCAGGAAATCGAGAAGCTTGGATTTAATATATAATCTTAAAAATATAGAGTTATAAAATTAGGAAGGGCCCCACTAACGCTATGTCAGTGGGTTTCTTATTATCCGATCTCAAACCACATCAGACAAGCAATCATGATGCTACTGCTGATTGGTTACTATCTTGACGTAGTTAGCTGCGTCAGAGGGTCCATAAGCCATTGCCTTCCTATTACCTGCTTTGATCATGTCGATGTTGACTTTAGTGCAGGGACTGCAATTCCCAGAATCCTGATTCTTCTTTATCTCCAGATTGTTGGTAGCAGTAGCAAGTGGTTTCTTATGCCAGCTATCTCCAATAGCCA
>JAQTYS010000307.1 GCA_028688175.1 Methanothrix sp.
CAGGTTTGCTCGCATCATATAATCGGAAAAGAACTCACGCATTCCGACACGCACACACACCCACGCGAGCACTGGCAGGCGGGCCCAGGGGCCTTCTGTGCCCGGCCCCAAGGCTTATGCTCACAGCGGGGTGATTTTGTTGCCATTGCATATCTTATGCTTCAAATCAGGGCTTCTCCTTAAGCTTTATCTCAATTTCAAGCTCATCTTCCTCGTATTCTACTTCAAGCTTAATGGGGGATGCAGGATTGATGGAGAGGGAGACGCTACCATAGGCTACCTCAACCTTACCTCCGGTTTCAATCTCCAAAGCAAGATCTCTGAGAAATGCAGCTACTTCTGAATTGGTCAAAGAGAATTTTTGCTTGAATTCCTCAATCCCTGTGCCAGAGCAGAATTTCAGGGAAATTTTTCCCGGCTCACCAATTATTTTTGCCATGCTAATCCTCGAATATGTTTGAGCTTGGTTCGTGACTTCCTCCCATGCCCTTGAAGATCCTGATGGAACCGATCTTGGATAGAGTCAGGGTACATCCTGAACTTGCAGGCAGTCTTCATACCTATCCCTGCTCCATCAAAAGATTTGTGGACCCCAAACTAGATATCTATTTCGCTTCAAGTTCAATAGCAGTAGGTACGGCATTCATCTCGCCCCTTGAATGAAATGGGTCTTCTGCCTGCTTTTCTATAAAGAGAGAGAGACAATTTTGGATTAATAGTATAAATAAAAGTAGATTGTTTTTATAAAAAATTTGGTATGTTACTTATCAGAGAGAACACCTACCGCATAAACTAAACCCACTAATCTAGTAAGTCAAAATAGTTAATCCAAAAAATATATCTTCAATAATGTACCATGATTGGCTCATGGCTAAAGATGATAGACAGAGAAATCACGGATGTACCATATTCGTGGTAACTCCAGGAGCCAGCGCTGATGGCTCAATGTTTGCCGGGCATACTAATGATGGATTCGGTCCGGGAATCCTGGGACATGAGTTAACAGATGAGGGAAACAAGCTGGTTTACATTCCGGCTGCTACCCATTTAAAGAATGGCAAACGTACAGAAGCCAAGCGCACGGTCCAGTATGACCCCAACTCAGGCTCAGACGATCAGTCTGGCGGGGGTAAGGCTGGCTCATCACAGGTATCATACATCGACGAGGTTGAGAAGACTTACGGCTACCTCACAGGAAGCTATGGCATAATTAATGAACACCAGCTCATGTGCTCAGAGTGCACCGACTTTGCCAGGATGAAGGCTGATTATTCTCCTGGAGAGCGCATCTTCTATAGCTCTGAGCTTTCTAACATTGCTCTGGAAAGGTGCAGTGGGGCCAGGCAAGCCGTCGAGACTGTAGGGGAATTGATAGACGAACACGGAATATATGGCACAGGTGAGACACTCATTTTTGCCGATACCAAGGAGGCCTGGGTCCTGGAGATGTGCAGCTGCACTCTGAATGGCTGCAAAGGTCTATGGGTTGCGAAAAGAGTGCCGGATGGCGAAATATTCGCGGCCTCAAACACATTCAGGATTAGAGAAATTGATCCTGATGATAAAAACAATCTGATTTATTCCGACAACCTTCATGATGTGGCTCTCTCTCTCGAATGGTGGGATGGAGTAGGAATGCTTGATTGGCTGAAGACATTCTCCACTGGAGAGTACGCCCACCCCTACTATTCTCTGGCCCGCCTGTGGAGCGTTTATCGTCGTCTAGCTCCATCTCGCAATTTCAGCCCTTATGTCAAAGACACCTGGTCACGAGAATATCCCTTCTCATTGGTGCCCGACCGAAAGCTGAGCCTCAAAGATACCTTCCAGATCTTCAGGGACCATTACGAAGGCACGGTCTATGACCTGACCACCGGCCCGGCAGCCGGTCCTTATGGCAATCCTTACCGCGATGATGGTGAATTCGATTCACATGACTATTTCCCGGCGGGAGAGATCAAGCCGGGTGCATGGCCAAGACCAGTATCACCCATATTCTGCTCCTACAGCTACATCACCCAGGCACGGGAGTTATTGCCCAATCCACTGGGAGGGATTTGCTGGTTTGGATTTGCCCAGCCTTCGGAGACCTGTTACATGCCCATTTATGCGGGAGCCAACTCTCTCCCTGGAGAGATGAATTACGCGAAGAGATCCCTCTTCGACCGGAGCTCTGCCTGGTGGGCTTTCAACTTCACAACCAACTGGGCAATGCTTCGTTACTGCCATATGATCAAGGATATACAGAAGGAACAGAGCAGGATTGAAGAAGAGGAACTGAGCAAACAAAGAGAGATTGAAGAGAAGGCCAATGAGATCTTTCATTCCCAGGGAAGCGAAGAGTGCACTAAGTTTCTGACCGATTACTGCACCAGAAATGCCCTGTCCGTCATCCACGACTGGTGGAAGCTATCGGACTCGCTGATTGTAAAATACAGCAACGGCCTGGTCAATGATGTTCAGAACGGAGTAATTGAAAGCACCAAGGTAGGCTACCCCAAGGAATGGCTGGACAAGGTGGGATACCAGTACGGTCCCAGGATATACCAGTACCAAGAGCTTCAGGAGATAGGATGTGTCCAATACGTCGATAAGACCGTGCAGGTAGTGGAAGGCACAGAACTGGATTATATTAAGGAAAATCAGACCTGTCAGAGCGCAGGTCAGAGGAAGCCTCGGAAGACAGAGTAAATTGAATGGAAGGTGAAGGATATTGTCACATCAACTCTCGATTCTGATCATCTCAGGCAGGAAAGAGGACCTGAAATCAGCCACACTTCAGGCCATGAGCCGATTGGAGGAGGCAATTAAGAGGCTAGGATACCCAACTGTCCTGGCCAGTACGGCAAGCGATGGCCTGAGCCTGGTCAACTCCGACCACGGCTTTGGGTGCATCATACTGGACGCGGACATACCCAGCGATGAAGAGCTAAAAATGCGCAATGCAGCGGATGTCATGAAATCCGTCGATGCGGTGGCTATCATCCGGGCCATCAGGTCTATGGATAAAAAGGTCCCCATATTCCTGACAGCCGATAAAACGTAACTGCGAGACGTTACTATGAGGAGCTGCTTCCCCCCTACGTTAAGGAGCTGAAAAAGTTTACCGAAGATGCCGCGTATAGTTGGGATGCGCCCGGCCCATATGGGCGGGGTAGCTTACCTTAAGCATCCTGTGGGTCT
>JAQTYS010000308.1 GCA_028688175.1 Methanothrix sp.
TCCCACACTCGGGCATCCTTGCCCGCGATCTCATAAAATCCCTTGACCGCCAGCGGGCCGGTGATATCGTGTATCATAGCGCCGTCTATGTCCGCCATGACGAACTCGCCCGCATGTGCCTCTTTTGCTGCTGCTTTGGAAAATATCTTCTCAGACAGGGTTTGACCACTCATGGCAAGGGCCATCTCATCCATGATAAATAAATCCTTACATTGCAGCTCAAAATAATATCAGGCGAAAACTCTTCAGACCCGTTCAAAGCCTTTAAATAAATACGATAACACCATCGATGTACATTAGATTACATCGTAGTTTAAAGATGGAGTGTCCCAGATGAAGATCAAATATTTGCTTGACGAGGAAGAGATCCCCAAGAAGTGGTATAACGTAGCCGCCGACATGCCCACACCCCTGGACCCGCCTCTGCATCCCGGGACGCTAAAGCCTTTGTGTGCCTCGGACATGGAGTTGATCTTTCCTAAAGCTCTCATCCAACAGGAGATGAGCACCGATCGCTGGATAGATATCCCGGAAGAGGTGCGCGACATCTACAGGCTCTGGAGGCCTACTCCCCTTTACCGGGCCGCTGCCCTGGAGAAGGCTCTGCAAACTCCTGCCAAGATATACTACAAATATGAGGGCGTGAGCCCAGCCGGCAGCCATAAACCCAATACGGCCGTACCTCAGGCCTATTACAACATGTTGGAGGGCATAGAGCGGCTGGCCACTGAGACCGGCGCCGGACAGTGGGGTTCAGCGCTCTCTTTGGCCACCTGTCTCTTCGGCCTGAAGTGCACCGTTTACATGGTTCGATCAAGCTTCGATAGCAAACCATACCGCAAGAGCGCCATGCGTGTCTGGGGAGCTGAATGCTTTGCCAGTCCATCTGATAAGACCAATTTTGGCAGAAAGATCCTGGCAGAGATGCCGGACACGCCTGGCTCACTGGGCATTGCTATCTCCGAGGCGGTAGAGGATGCGGCCAGCCATAGTGATACCAATTATGCCCTGGGCTCAGTGCTAAACCATGTTCTTCTCCATCAAACCATTGAAGGTCTGGAGCTCAAGAAGCAGTTCGATTTGGCCGATGACTATCCTGACATCATGTACGGCTGCTGCGGCGGAGGAAGCAACTTCCCAGGTATGGTATTCCCATTCGTTCCAGACAAGATGAAGGACAAGAAGGATCTGCGCATGGTAGCCTGCGAACCATCTGCCTGTCCCAGCCTGACCAAAGGGCTCTATGCCTATGACTTTGGAGATACCGCCGGCATGGCACCGGTGATCAAGATGTTCACATTAGGCCATGACTTTATCCCACCCGGTATCCATGCCGGCGGCCTGCGCTATCATGGAGACGCCCCCCTGCTCTGTAATCTGGTGTATGACGGCCTTATCGAGGCCACAGCCCTGCAGCAGACAGAAGTCTTCGAAGCTGCCACCCTCTTTGCCCGCTGTGAAGGAATAATTCCTGCGCCGGAAGCGGCTCATGCCATCAAGCCGGCGATAGACGAGGCACGAAGGTGCAGGAAGACGGGCGAGGCCAAGACCATCTTCATCTCCCTTACCGGTCACGGCCACTTCGACCTGGCGGCCTATGATGCCTACAACGATGGCAAGCTTGTGGACTATGAATATCCGGCGGATCTAGTTAAGCAGTCGCTTGCTAAATTACCCCAAGTTTGATGGCTGCAAGAATCGGAAAGATCGGCTTTATCATCAACCCCATTGCCGGCATGGGCGGAGCAGTAGGCCTGAAAGGAACTGATGGCCTGGCGGCTGCCGCCCTGACCAGGGGCGCCAAGCCTCTGGCAGCAAGGAGAGCACGCGAATGCTTGCATTTGCTTTCTCGTGAGCCGGGCCTAAATTTTTATACCGCCAGCAGCCGGATGGGTGAAGACGAACTGCGAAATTGCGGCCTGCAATATACTGTGGCCTACCAAGCTGCAAAAGAGTCAAGCTCCCTGGATACGAGGCTGGCATGTCAGGCATTCCTGGAGGAGTGCGTCGATTTGATTCTATTTAGCGGAGGCGACGGAACGGCGCGTGATATTGCCGGCACTGTCGCATCCTTGCCCATCCTGGGAATCCCAGCGGGAGTTAAAATGCATTCCGGCGTATTTGCCATCAGCCCAGAGGCAGCAGCACAGCTGGCACTTGGCTTTGTAAGGGGCGAGCTGAAAGCCAGAGAGACAGAGATCGTGGATGTTGATGAGGAGCTCTACCGGGCAGGCGAGCTGCAGACCAAGCTTTATGCTGTGGCCCGCACGCCTTACAAGCCCACCTTAGTACAAGAGCGAAAGAGGATCTATAGCTCCAAAAATGAAGAGGAGTTTAAGGACCAGATTGCACTCTTTGCCACCGAATTCATGAGAGACGGCTCAGCCTACATTTTAGGAGCGGGCACAACCACGGCCAGGATAGCCGAGAAATTGGGCGTGGAGAAGACACTTCTTGGCGTAGATGTCATACAGAAATGTAGACTCCTCGTTAAGGACGCCTCGGAGAGGGATCTATTGGAATTGCTCCAAAAAGAAAAGAGAGTCAAGATAATTGTAAGTCCCATCGGTGCCCAGGGCTTTATACTGGGGAGAGGCAGTCAACAGATAAGCGCTGCCGTCCTGCGGCGTGTGGGTGAAGAGAATTTAATAATAGTATCTACGCCCCATAAGCTGGCCGAACTGCCGCGACTATTGGTCGACTCAGGAGACTTGGAGATGGATAGAATCCTGGCCGGGAAGAGAATGGTGCTCACAGGATATCGAATGGCACAGAGGAAAGAGACAGCAGCAGCAGCAGCAGTGCTGCACATCTAATCATTCAGTCAATACATTTATATTATTGGATTAACTTTATAACTATTTATGAATGCTCTTGCCGTTATTCCCGTAATTCTACTGTTACAGGCATCATACTTCGATATGCAGGGCACAATCGTAAAAGTCATCTCACCGACCAGCCTCTTAATTGGAAACAACACGGTAATTTTAGCGGATGTGGACGCTTCCGGTCTCACCGCAAGACAATATGCTTATCTGACCGGAGTTTATAAAACCTTACCCCAATTCCACTTCTGCATTGCGTTTTCTCCTAGGGTCTATCAATTTATTAATAATACTAATTAATATTGATTTCATATGAATAAGATAAATTTGACCAATAGATTCGTATAAACCACAATT
>JAQTYS010000309.1 GCA_028688175.1 Methanothrix sp.
CACCGCTGCTGGGCCTGCCTTTGAAGGGGCCCAGATTACCAAGGGCATGCGAGCCGCTCCCGGTGCGATTGAGGCAGTGAGACTAACCAAAGATGAGGTGGAGATTAAGGTTATCGGAAATGAGCAACCCATTGGTATCTGTGGTTCGGGTCTTCTTGATGCGGTGGCGGAATTACTCCGTTTGGGACTAGTTGATCAGACCGGGCGTCTGCTTGAACAAGAAGAGGTTCCTCAATCCTTTGATAATATCAGAAACAGATTGGTTACCTCGAATGAGGGTAATGGATTTGTTCTGGCTTGGGATCAAGACAATAAGCCCCAAGTTGTTCTAACCCAGCGGGATATCCGACAGCTTCAACTGGCAAAGGGAGCCATCTTTTCCGGGATCGCTGTACTACTTAAGGAAATGGAGCTCAGGTCAGAAGATCTTGAGGAAGTCCTTCTTGCCGGTGCCTTTGGTAACTATCTGGACAAGAAGAGTGCAGTGACCGTGGGATTGTTACCCATGGTTGCAGAGCATAAGATTACTTCAGTGGGTAATGCGGCCCGTAGTGGTGCCAAGCTGGCGTTAGTTTCCCAGGAAATGCTAAAGATGGCCCAGGAACTGGCCAGCACTACGGGACATATTGAGCTGTCTGGACGTTGGGACTTTCAGGAAACCTTCATGGAAGCCATGATGTTTCCAGATTATGAGCAAGTTCAGGCTTCTTTCCAATCCCATCGCAAGATATTCCCCTAAAAAGCAAGAAGCTACCGAGGAATTGAATCTATAAATGTCAAAAGAATATATGACAAAGGAGAGAATCCCGTTGATCTTGATTGGTGAGCTGATCAACTCTAGTCGAAAGCCCGTTGCGGAAGCGATTGCCGCTCAAGACGTAGGTTTTATTCAGGATCTTGCCAAAGCGCAGGCAGCTGCAGGAGTCGATTATCTTGATGTAAACTGTGGTACCCATATTGCCGATGAGCCGAAAATGTTAGCATGGCTTACTAGGATTGTACAAGAAGTGGTGGACCTGCCCCTGTGTATAGACTCACCTAATCCCGAGGCCTTGGCAGCGGCTTTGCAGGTTCATCGGGGCAAGGCTTTGCTAAACTCCATTAGTCTTGAGAAGCAGCGATTTGAGCAAATGATCCCCATTGTTTCGGAGTATGGATGCAGCGTCATCGGCTTATGTATGGATGACCGGGGCATGCCGGAGGATGAGACCATGGCTCTGGAATGTGCCCAGATGCTCGTCGAAAGGCTGCAACAACGGGGTCTACCCGTAGAGGATATTTACCTCGACCCATTAGTACGACCCATCAGTACCAATTCTAAGTATGGGACGGTATTCCTTCAGACAGTAGCCGCTATTCGAAACAGGTTTTCAAAGGTTCACATTACCTGTGGGCTTAGCAATATTTCCTACGGATTGCCTAACCGGAAGCATTTGAATCAGGCTTTCCTGGTTATGGCTATGGCTTCAGGTATGGATAGTGCCATCGTGGACCCGTTGGATCGGAAGTTGATGGCCCTTGTCTATGCGGCGGAAGCTATCCTTGGGAAAGATGAATACTGTGCCGGTTATATTTCGGCGCAACGAGAGGGTAAGTTGGATAGTTAGTACTAATCTAGGGGGTAGTTGGAATGGCAGTTTTGCAGGATATTGCACAAGCTCTGATTAAAGGGGATGCAAACAAGGTTAAGAGTCTAGTACAGACAGCCCTTGACGAAGGCGTACGGCCGGGTCAGATTATCCAAGAAGGGCTAATCCCGGGTATGTCCGTGATCGGCGATCGGTTCAAGAGAAACGAGGTTTACGTGCCTGAAGTATTAATTGCCGCCCGGGCTATGCATGCGGGATTGGACATTGTAAAGCCCCTGTTGGCCGAGGGGGAGGTCCAAGCCACCGGTGTGTTTGTGATTGGGACCGTCAAGGGTGACCTCCATGACATTGGTAAAAACCTAGTGGCCATGATGATGGAAGGGGCCGGATTCAAGGTGATCGACCTTGGTGTGGATGTGGCTCCAGATAAGTTTGTGGCTGCGGTCAAGGAACATGATGCAGATGTTGTAGGCATGTCCGCACTGCTTACCACCACCATGGTGAACATGAAGGATACGGTTAAGGCCTTTGAAGATGCAGGACTACGGGATAAGGTGAAGATCATCATTGGTGGTGCACCAGTGACACAGAACTACTGTGCTGAGATAACCGCCGATGGTTACGCTCCTGATGCCAGTAGTGCCGTGGATGTCGCCAAGGAGTTAATTGGGGTAAATTAAGAGCTAGCCGGGAAAGCGGAGTCTTTCCCGGCTAGAACACATGAAGGGATGTGCTAGTTAACTTACCGTATTTGACCCCTCGGGTACTGATTAGCTTTCCAGCGATCTTCTCGATGTCCTGATCCTTACCCTTAAGAATTAGCACCTCTAGGCAAAGGGACTGATCCAAGTGTACATGAAGTGTGGAGATGATGTTTTGGTGGTAGTGATGCTGCAGGTCAGTTAGCCTATCGCTGAGTTCTCTAACGTGATGGTCATAAAGTAGGGTGAGTGTTCCTACGATCATTACTCCCTTTTCCTCTTTTGCGTGGTCTGCCAGGTAATCCCTCATCATATCCCGGATGGCCTCAGAACGGTTTGTGTATCCTTGGTTGGTAATCAACTGATCAAATTTGGCCAAAAGATTGCTATCTACGGAAACCCCAAAACGGCTTAGTTCTCCTTCCATTACCAATGACTCCTTTCTATCCACCCAAGAGTAGTCGAGTGTATTGATGTTTAGGATTAGCCAGTACTGTTCTGGCAGGACCTTTCTCCAGGATCCTACCCCGTTCAATAATGCAGATCGTATCTGCGATTTTCCGAGCCAAAGCAGCGTCATGGGTGATGAAAAGCATCGAGAAACCCTTCTGGTACTGTAGCTCCTTGAGGAGACGCAGCAAATTCGCTTGGGAAGAAGGGTCCAGGAAAGAGGAGATTTCATCGGCGATGAGCAGCTTTGGTTCCATTACCAAGGCCCGGGCAATGGCCACCCGCTGCAATTGTCCGCTGCTTAACTCCCTGCATTTGCGTTCAAGTAGGTTATCGCCTAGACCCAGTTGTCCCACCGCTGTCTTTACCAGCTCTTGTCGTGTGGGCACAGGTAAACCCAGAAGAAGCAACGGCTCTTCCACAGCCGCAAAGA
>JAQTYS010000310.1 GCA_028688175.1 Methanothrix sp.
CGATAGTTACCCGCGGTGGGTCTGCTCCCTTCCGGGCCTGAACCGGTTCCCGCAATTATGGTACACAGGCCTTCCATCAGGAAGGTCCATGGACCGGTGCCATCCCTGCAGGACGGAGAATCATAGTTGGCAACTGGACTGAGCACACAGCGCCCAGAGTCTTCCGTCAGCTTCGCCCCCCGCTTATCGACGATTTCGGGTTACAGGTGACGCCGAACCACCCGGACTGCCCGCCACTTTTAACATTGAGGTGAACAGCTAATAAAGCTAACGCCGAAAAGAGGTAATAAAATATGCCAGAAGACTTATCCAGCAACATGGGATTCATCATGGGAAACAAGCATCGCGAGAGGGTTGTTCAGGTTCTGGGCTCCAAAGGCAAGCTATCTGCTGAAAAGGTTGCCAAGTTTGAGCATATTCCAGCGCCATCCGTCAAGAAGATTCTGGCCGATATGGCAGAGAGAAGCCTCGTTTTTGAGAATGACGGCATCTGGTGCCTGACCGAGGCCGGATTGGAGATCGAGAGAGAGATGAAGAAGAGAGGTTGATCTGACCATGGATCTGATGCAGGCCATCCGGGACCGGCGGAGCATAAGAGACTATCGGGATTTGCCGGTAGAAGAGGAGAAGCTCCAGGCAGTTCTAGAGGCCGGTCGTCTTGCGCCGTCTGCCCGCAATATGCAGGACTGGAAGTTCATAGTGGTGAAGGATGCCGCCACGCGGCAGAAATTGGCAGTGGCTGCCAGAGATCAGCAATTCGTGGGCCAGGCTCCTGTGGTCATCGCCGCTTGCGGGACCTCTGACCTGGTCATGACCTGCGGCCAGCCTGCCTATGCCATCGATGTGGCCATTGCCCTGGACCACATGACTTTGGCTGCAGCCTCGCTGGGTTTGGGCACCTGCTGGATCGGCGCCTTCTACGAGGACAAGGTCAAGGAGATCCTGGGAGTGCCCCCGGAAATAAGGGTCGTGGCCCTGCTGCCCCTGGGCTACCCTGCAAAGCAGCCCGAGCCCCGCCCCCGCAAAAACCTGGATGATATTGTCGCCTGGGAACACTGGTAAAATCTCCGCTCCCGGCACGGGAATGCGGGCGTTCACAGGTGCGCATGGGCTCGAGCGTGCGCGGGAGCGGGGGAGTGGAGCGCGCAGCGCTCCGGCTAGCCCTTGCCGAGAAGATACTCCAGCTTTTCCAGGCAGCTCCAGGTGAGGATCAACTGAGAGAGGCCGATGGCATTGACGTACTCCTCTCGCCGATCGCTGATTATGGAATAAGTTCCCAGCGAGTCGCAAAGTTTCTTCTCCAGATCCGCAATCATGGACTGATGAATCTCGCCGTCCACAGTCATGATGCCTACTTTTTTCCCGTAGTAATCGTCTCTTTGAAACTCGATAGAGAAATTATGCTCCGAGCTTCTCAGAATCTTGCTCAAATCAATGGTCAGATCGACCTGTGAGACGGGCTGCTCTTGCATCTGCTGAATTAGCCGCACCGAGTACCAGTCCGGCGCGCTTCCCGAATCCAGAGGAGAGAAATGAAACCGGCTATCCTGAATCTTGACCACAATCTCGGCATAGATCTTCTGGATGTCCACATAGAGCTTGTAATCCGGCTCGCGCTGTAAAATCTCAGCCATTACCTGAGCAGGCTGATAGCCCCGCTCCCCCACATCGCGGCGCACCTTCCACAGTCTCTTCACCGAGCGCGAAGGGTCCACAAATATCTTAAAATCGATGAGGCTGCGCAGCCTCGGTGTGAAAAAGGGATGCAAGCCCTCTACGATAATCACCGGAGCCGGGCCGAAGGGCACTGTGCCGCTGATCTCCCCAATGCTGTGATCATATACCGGCTTGGCGATCTCCTCGCCGCGTCGCAAAGCCTCTAGATGATCGGCCAGCATTTCCAGGTGGTTGGCCTCGGGGTGCAGAGGCGTGATATTACGCTCTTTTCTCGCAATTCTGTCCAGGCTATGGTAGTCGTCCATGGAGAAGGAGCAGACCATCTCCTCGCCCAGTATCCTCTTTATGCCGCGCGAGATGGTAGTCTTGCCTGAGCCGCTGTCCCCGGCTATGCCAAAGACGAATACTCTGCCCGATTCTTTGATTCTATCCATTATCGATTTCATTTTTCTTTCTCAATCTACATGCCGAAATCCGGAGGTGATTGCAGGCTTCTCACCGCGAATGGCAATTCCCATATGAATCTGCTTGACGCTATCCGTCTCATCCAGGCCGCGCACATTGTGCCAGCGCGCCTCATACTCCTCACGAGACATGATGCCTCGGTCTCCCAGGATGTAAGGGTCTTCCAGGGTTACATTGTTCTCATCGATGCCGATTACTACCATCCAGTGTCCGTTGTACCAGGTATCTGCCCAGGATTCGTTGTACTGCGATACGCTCCTCCAGGCCTGACAGTCTACTATGACCGGTATTCCTGCGGCCACATAACCTTCCAGATCTGTCATGGTCATATTTTCTTTGTATTCAGGCTGCAGACCAAGAGCCAATGCCACTCTGATTATATCATCAGGATAGGTTCCCGACTCTTCGTTGGTGTTGAGCATCTCTCTGATGTCCTCTTCTCCGATGTCCTTTCCCCAGTAGCCCAAGACCGCCTGCATGGCAGCTGCGCCGCAGGAGTATTCAGTGCTCTGCCGGGTATCGGGCATACTGAAAAGTGCCAGGTTCAATGTCCCCATGGACGTGCTGGCATTGATACTGGAATTAATGCTTACATCTGTTGAATTGTTGGCCAGATTTGCCTGTGCAGCCGCCCCTCCACAGGATGCGGCCAGCAACAAAAGCCAGGTTATTAACAGCCATAAGTTCTGTCTCATGCCAGTAATTTGGGTTTGGCCTATATTATTTATTCTGTTTCTCGGCCACCAGATTCTCGAATTCGCGGGTAGCATCAATGCCTTCCAGCTCGCGCTTCTCGATCAAGGCGGTATCTTCGATGCACTCCAGCTTGGTTTCTCCGTCGACAATTACCACAGACTTGGTTCTGGCCACGGCAGAAAGGCTGCTCATGAGCCTGGCCTTCTTGAGCATGCTCTGAGAAAATTTGCTGACGCTGGTCAGCACCACCAGCTCCTCTGTTCTGGTAATGGCATTGAATGGGGCCTGGGCGGTGGGAACTACCTCAAAGCCGATCTCCAATAGCAGGC
>JAQTYS010000056.1 GCA_028688175.1 Methanothrix sp.
GAGAAGGTCTCAGCTGCTGTGGCAAAGACACGCATGATTCCCATGGGTACAGATGCCATCTCACCAGCTCCGCATCATGATATCTACTCTATTGAAGATCTTTCCATGCTGATCACAGCTCTGAAGGAGGCCACCAACTACGAGAAGCCCATATCCGTCAAGATCGCTGCCGTGCATAACTTCGCCGCCATAGCCTCGGGAATAGTACGCGCCGGTGCGGACATAATCGCTATTGACGGCCTACGAGGCGGAACGGGTACGGCTCCAAAAGTCATAAGGGACAATGTGGGCATACCTACAGAGCTTGCCATATCCTCACTGGACCGACGGCTGAGAAGTGAAGGCATCAGAAACAGATGCTCTATAATTGCCGCAGGCGGAATTAGATGTAGCAGTGATGTGATCAAAGCCATAGCTTTAGGTGCGGATGCTGTTTATATCGGGTCTGCAGCATTGATCGCCATGGGATGCACCCTCTGCCAGAAATGCTATAGCAACAAGTGCAACTGGGGAATATGTACCCAGGACCCGCGCCTGTCGGGCCGGTTGAATGTGGAGATCGCCTCGCAGAGGCTGTCCAATCTCATATCAGCCTGGTCGCATGAGATTGCCGAGATGCTGGGCGGCATGGGCATCAACGCCTTGGAAAGCCTGCGCGGCAACCGAGACCATCTGCGTGGTGTGGGGCTATACGAGTGGGAACTTGATGTGCTGGGGATCAAGGGTGCAGGAGAGTGAGGTAATAAATGGCGAGAGCTGCAGAGATCGATGCCACAAACCTTCAGACAAAGGAGCTGAATGATAGGCTCAGGGATTTGATGCTCTCCGGCGTAAAGCAGGTAAACATCAGAAATGTTTACGGCCAGAGGTATATCGGCACCCGCCTCTACACACCCGAGCACCTCAAAATGGAGATCGAGATATTCGGCACTCCCGGTAATGACCTGGGAGCATTTCTTTACGGCCACAAGATAACTGTCCATGGCAATGCCCAGGATGGCGTGGGAAACACAATGGATGACGGGGAGATAGTAGTAGAAGGACGGGCTGGAGACGTCCTGGGTTTCTCCATGCGTGGGGGCGAGATCTATGTGCGGGATAATTGCGGCTATCGAACAGCTCTACATATGAAGGAGTATGAAGAGAAGAAGCCTGTTCTGGTAGTAGGGGGCTGCACGCAGGACTTTTTGGGCGAGTACATGGCCGGCGGAATTGTCATAATTCTTGATCTGCTGGGCCAGACTCACAAAGCCAACTTCATAGGCACAGGCATGCATGGAGGCGTAATCTATCTGCGAGGCCATGTTGAGGCTTATCAGTTGGGCGGGCAGGTGGAAGCCTCACCCATAGATGAAGCCGACAGGGCCGTATTGGAGCGATACGTCTCCAGGTTCGTGGAGCGCTTTCCAGAAAATGGCAAAAGCCAGGAAGAAATAATGAAATCTCAGTTCTTCAGGCTCAGGCCCAGGTCGAAGAGGCCCTACAGCAATCTCTATACTTACTAAAGGGATGAAGATGACAAAAGTGCTTGTTCCAACCGTCTGCCCATATTGTGGCGCAGGATGCGGGTTTTTCATTGCAGCCGAGAAAGAGCGCGCTATTGGGATAGAATATATGCCCAACCATCCTGTGAGTGAGGGGGCTTTATGCTCCAAAGGAAACGCGGCTTTGGAGATCCTCTACCACCAGGAACGTCTCACGTCTCCCCTCAAGAGAAGAGGGGACGGCTTTTCCAGGATATCCTGGGAGGAGGCTATGCAGCTGGTGGCGCGGGGACTTTGCGATGCCATCAAGAAATATGGTCCAGAGAGTATTGCCCTTCTTTCCTCCTCCAAATGCAGCAATGAGGAGAATTATCTGATCGAGAAATTGGCTCGCCTTTTAGGCACGCCCAATGTGGACAACTGCGCAAGATTGTGTCATGCTCCTTCCGTAGTGGGATTGAACCGCACTCTAGGAGCTGCA
The DNA here is from genome assembly GCA_028688175.1 of Methanothrix sp. Classification (GTDB taxonomy): domain Archaea; phylum Halobacteriota; class Methanosarcinia; order Methanotrichales; family Methanotrichaceae; genus Methanothrix. The sequence goes on from JAQTYS010000056.1 coordinate 1,966, forward strand.
GGGATGACCAATCCCATACCGGATATTGCCAACTCTCGGTGCATATTTATCATCGGATCAAATCTAGCAGAAAACCATCCTGTTCTCACTCGCTGGATTCACAGGGCTAAGGACGTAGGTGCGGTAGTAATCGTAGCTGATCCGCGTGTAACTCATACCTCCTGGATGGCGGATGTCTTCCTGCAACTTCAGCCTGGGACTGATGTAGCTCTCCTAAACGGCATGGCCCATGTCATAATCAAAGAGGGCCTGATAGACATTGAATACATCTCCCAGTGGACAAGGGGTTTTGAGGAGTTTCGAGAATCTCTTAAAGATTACACTCCGGAAAAAGTGTCAGAGATCACCGGAGTGGCAGCGAGCGATATTGTGAGGGCGGCGCGCTCTTACGCCCTATCGCCAGCCTCCAGCATTCTCTATTCCATGGGGATTACGCAGCATCGCACCGGCACGGACAATGTGCAGGCCATTTCCAATCTGGCTCTCATCTGTGGGCATCTGGGAAAGCCGGGCACGGGAGTCATGCCTTTGCGCGGCCAGAACAATGTGCAGGGCGCCTGCGATATGGGCGCTTTGGCTGAGTTTTATCCCGGATACAAAAAAGCAGACGATCCGAATACCATCAATTACTTCTCTTCTGCCTGGGGTGCAGAAAGCCTGCCGCTCGGCCCCGGCCTTACAGCTACGGAGATGATAGATGCAGCTTCTTTGGGTGAGGTCAAGGCCATTTATATCGTGGGCGAAGATCCGGCCAACTCCGATCCCTGCAGCGAGCATGCCCGGCAAGCTCTAAATCGCCTGGATTTCCTGGTAGTCCAGGATATATTCATGACGGCGACTGCTCAGCTTGCTGATGTTGTTTTGCCGGCAGCTGCCTTTGCAGAGAAGGAAGGAAGCTTCACCAATACGGAAAGGCGAGTGCAGTGGAGCCACAAAGCCATTGAGCCACCAGGAGCGGCTCTCTCCGATCTGGAGATAGTATGCAAAGTTGGCAGGAGCCTGGGAATAGATCTTTCCTATCCTGATGCAGCCAGTGTTCTGGCGGAGATCAACCGATTCGTTCCGCAGTATGCCGGCATAACCAGAGAGCGGTTGGGAAGAAGCGGTCTGGTTTGGCCCTGTCCCAGCATCGATCATCCGGGAACGCCTATACTTCACAGCGCAGGATTCAAGCTGGCTGATGGACGCGCAGCTATTTTGCCGGTTCTATATCGTCCGGCTGCGGAAGACGCCAGCTGGGAATATCCCTTGATCCTGACCACCGGGCGGTTGGCTGTACATCACAATGCAGGGTCCATGACCAGAAGGAGCCCCTCACTAATGGAACGTGAGCCTGATTTATATGTGGAGATCAATACTGCCGATGCATTAAGGTTGAAGGTGGCCGATGGAGATGAAGTGACCATAACTACGCCCCGGGGTGAGACCCAGGCCTATGCTCGCCTTACTGACAGAGTAAAAAGAGGCGTGGTATTCATGCCCTTCCATTTTCCCGGAACCAATATCCTTACATCAGAGATCACTGATCCGGATGCCAAGATACCGGAGTTCAAGGTCTCGGCCTGCAAGATTTCCCGGAGGGATTAAATGCCAGTTTATATTGACATCAGCAGATGTATCGGCTGCCGTTCCTGCGAGGTGGCCTGCCAGAGAGTGCACTCAGGCAATGGACATATTAATGTGCATTTCGTAGGAGACTATGCCTCTGTTCCCCTATTCTGCCATCATTGTGAGGAAGCAAACTGCACCATAGCCTGCTACAGCGGCGCTCTGCATAAAGAGGGAGAGCGGACGGCTTTTGATGTGGAAAAGTGCACCGGATGCGGCCTCTGCCAGCTGGCCTGTCCCTTCGGAGTGGTCTGGACGAATAAGATTGCTCATAAATGTGATCTATGTGAGGGCAGAGATGAGCCGACCTGTGTCAAAACCTGTCCTGCCAATGCTCTATCCACTGATTTTGAGCTGGCGTCTCGCCGGGCGCGGGCACGTGCTGCTCGGGCTGCTGCCCAGGGAGGTAGAAGATGATCAAAGTTGATGCCAGTCTATGCCTGGGCTGTCGGTCTTGTTCCAATGTCTGTCCCAGCCAAAATATTGTCCGTACAGAGACGCAAGAGACACGCAGCATCCACTGGAAGAGATGCAAAGAGGAGTGCGATCTATGCGTGGAGTTTTGTCCGGCAAAAGCTCTAACCTTGGTGGCCTTCGATGAGACCACGCCTGAGCCTGATGTTTCCTTTGATTTGATCGCCTGCAAGATCTGCAAGTCGCGCTATGCCACAGAGCCCATGCTGCGCAGGATTGAGTCTGTTATTCCAGTCAATTTGCAGAAGGACTCCGAGGGCCTGGACTGGATCCGGGTCTGCCCAGTCTGCCGGCGCAATATTGAGGCAGATAGGGCCACCAAGCAGATGGTGCTGGGGAGGAGCAGAAAAACCCCGTGAAAGACGAAAAATAGAAATCTTTTTTTATCGTTCGGAAACAACGGCAATTCCTGCATCTTTGATCTTGTTCTTGCGGGCAACATTAAGCAGAAAGGGCGTCAGGCTCTCCACCATGGAGGAGACTGCCAGGGGACCGGCGTTCAGCGGTCGAAGGCTCTTTATCTCACCGGCCAGTTGAGCAGCAATTTCTATCGCCGGAGCATCATCACCACAGATAAAGACATCCGCCTTCATTACCCTATTAATATCCTGCAAGGCAGCGGCACAGATGGTATGAAAGGCAGAGACCACCTTGACGCCCTGGGGGAGAAGCGACCTTACCTGCAGAGCCGCGCTCCCTTCCATGGGGGGATGATACTGGAAAAATTTACCATTGTAGGTCATGGGGACCACAGGCGAGATGACGAGCTGGTTCTTGTAGGCCTCCTGCAGACCTGATGTAACATGAGAGAGATTGCCATAGGGCACGCAAAGCACGACCACATCAGCCTTTGCAATGGCACTGGCATTGTCCGTGCCTGTTATATTGCCGACATGCCCCAAGAGCTGCATTACCGCAGCGGCACTCTCTCCAGCTTTATCGGAATTTCGTGAGCCGATGATGATCTCATGCTTTTGCCCCCAACGCACGGCAAATCCCCTGCCGATATCACCCGTTCCACCAATGAGAGCGATTTTCATGGCCCCACGAATTAACCACCTATTATTTTACAGTTTTGTCTGCACAGCATCCTCCAGGAGTTTGGCTCTGCTGAGCTGGTACATGAACTAATCACTCTCCATTTATGTTAATAATATTTGGATTTTTCATACCCGGTATGATATGAATAATTATGAAAGATTCTTAAAAATGATTAAATAGGATAGAACGAAGATAGAATACGGTGACAGGTGAATGAAAGCTAGAAACTGGACAACCTGGGAGAGGTACATGCCGGCGGCAATAGTTGGGACAAGAATAGGTGCAGCCGCCCTGTGCATGAAGCCCTGGGATCAGATCCTCCCTGAAGAAGGGGTGGAAGAGAGAATGACCTGCAAAGAGCCTCTCTGGAGACCGTATGAAATATTCCTGCGCTCGGAAAGCACAGATACAGCAGCCTGGCCGTTAGATGCAGGTGAAGAGATGCCTGAGAAGGTGCTAGTTTGAGGTCATTTTAAATTATCATTTTATTAATAAACAATTACATATTTAGAAAAAGAGAAGTCTTTGCGCCCTTATGATGGCCTGTGGCCCTGGTAGAACGCAAAGCACCTCTGCTGGTGGTTTTGAACTAATCAGTATCTTGATTTCGCTTTTAGACCCAGCCACGCATCTTCATGGCCTCGACAACCCTTGCCACTGCTACGGTGTAAGCTGCCTGGCGCATGTTAATATTGTACTTCTTGGAGGCTGCAAGGACGCCCTGGTAGGCCATGGTCATCCTCTCATCCAACTTCTGATAGACCTCATCAAAGGACCAGCAGTAGCGCATGATGTTTTGCACCATCTCGAAGTAGGAGACGGTGACGCCGCCTGCATTGGCCAGGAAGTCGGGAATGACGTGCACCTTGTTCTGGAAGAGAATAGCGTCAGCTTCCGGAGTGGTCGGTCCATTGGCCAGCTCCACAATGACCTTGGCCTTGATCCTACCGGCGTTGTCCTTGGTAATGACGTTCTCGAGAGCAGCAGCAACAAGAATGTCCACGTCCAGCTCTAAGAGCTCTTCATTGCTGATCTTCTTAGCATTGGGAATATTGGCCACGGTTGATGTCTGGGCCTTGACGCGGGCTGCCTCATCGGCATCGATGCCGGCGGCATTGAATACACCACCCTTGGAGTCGCTGACGGCAACTACCTTGCTGCCGAAGAGCTCCTTGGCCAGGCTATGAGCATAACTGCCGGCGTTGCCATAGCCCTGGATGGCCACAGTGGCCTTTGCCAGGTCAATGTTTAATTCCTTGGCTGCTTCTCGCAGAGCATACATGCCGCCTCGGGCAGTGGCATCGCCTCTGCCGCAGGAGCCGCCTACGCACAATGGCTTGCCGGTGATGAATCCAAAAGAGTTTGATCCGACGTATTTGGAGTACTGATCCATCATCCAGGCCATCATCTGGGGCGTGGTGTATACGTCGGGTGCGGGAACGTCCTTTTCAGGGCCGATGTTCTGCCAAAGCGCGTCTATGTATCCTCGGCAGAGGCGCTCCTGTTCGCCCATGGACAATTCCTTGGGGTTGCAGATAACTCCTCCTTTGCCACCGCCTAGGGGCAGGCCGAGAAGAGAAGTCTTCCAGGTCATCCAGGCTGAGAGGGCTCGCACGGTGTCTATGGTTTCTTCCGGATGGAATCGAATGCCTCCCTTGCAGGGGCCCAGAGCATCGTTGTATTGAACTCTAAAGCCCTGAAAGATCTTCATGCTCCCGTCGTCCATACGTACCGGAATAGATACATGAAACTCTCGCATGGGATGCTTGAGAAACTCATGCACTCCATCATCCAGGTTCAGAATCTTAGCGCAATCAGCAAGTTGTTTTTGGGATATCTCAAATGGATTCGGTTTGGACATTCTTTGCATCTCCGTTTAGCATCTACCCAAATCTTTATGTTTGACTGGTGGTGGCAATGGTCCATCCTTAGCTATATAACAATTCTGAGTTAAATTTATAAATGATAAAGAGGGCCGGAAATGCTGTGTCGGCATATTTAAACTTTTGCGATCAATAAATTTACTGGGAGCTATGACTTCATTATAACTTCATTGAATTTAAATTTTACCCTCAGAGTGCGAATTCATAAAAGTTCATAAAATAACTTAATGATTTATTTTACTCTGTTGGAACATCTGAGATAATTCCTAAAATGCTGCCCCGCAAAGATGAGGATCTGAAGAGAAATGTGCAATAAAAAAAGGCGGCAATGGCACAGACACTCATGCCATGTCTATTGGCTAATCTTGATTACGCCGCTACTCGCTTACTGTGATCCAAGCGTCTAGGATCTCTTCCGCTTCATCGCGGTAAGCATCCATGACATAGGGTATGCCCGAGACATAGGCAGCCTCTTCCGAGAGTGCCATGAGATCTCTCCGGGAAATTGTGCTCAATTTGAAGTTGCGAGAGCCGGCCATCAATTGCTGTATTCCTGTCTTGAATTTCTGGCAATAGGTATACAGACCGATAGCACCCCAGGGAATCTGCTTGATTTCCTGGCCGAACTTGCTCTTAAGATCCTCTAAGGAGACAAAGATCTCTTCTGCTTGGCTTCCATACTTTGAGACGCTCTTGGGCAGCTCGCCTTTCCCCAGCCAAGCGCCGATGTTCTTTCCTACCATTCCCGGGATCATGAGGGCTCTGCCCATACATACTGCTTTGACAAAGGGCGCGCCCATAGCAATGGCCTTGAACACCCCATCCTCTGAAGAAAATCCGCCTGCCATGGCAATATCCGGGATCTTCATGCCCCTTCGAGAGAGTTTGCTGCAAAACTCATAGGTAAGGGCCTGCAGATAGAAGGTGGGAATGCCCCATTCATTCATCATGGGCCAGGGACTCATGCCGGTCCCTCCCGGAGCGCCGTCGATGGTCAGCAGATCGATCTTGGCCTCAGCACCATAGCGTATAGCCATAGCCAGCTCGGCCATGCTGTAGGCTCCCGTCTTGAGGGTGATGCGCTTGAAGCCCAGATCCCGCAGCCTGCTCACTTCCTCGAAGAATCCGTCCCGGGACACAAATCCCAGTCGAGAATGCCGCTCAAACTCTTTGATGGCTCCGGTCTTGTAGGCCATCTGCACCTCAAGATTGCTGGGATCTGGCTGTACCACATAACCCCGGCTCTTTAGCTCCTGTGCTCTCTCCAGGGTATCCACCTTTATCTCGCCGCCGATGCATTTGGCACCCTGGCCCCACTTCAGCTCAATGGTCTCCAGATTGTGCCGGGATGAGACATATTCGGCAACTCCCAGGCGGGTGTCCTCTACATTCATCTGGACAAGTATTTCGCCATAGCCCTCATGGAATTTCTTGTAGGTCTCAATCCTGCGATCCATCTCTGGAGACTTCTTCACCTTACCTTTTCCATCCAAAACCAATTCAGGGTCTACTCCGCAGACGTTCTCGCCGCAGACGAGCGTAATGCCGGATATGGCTGCGCCCACTGCAAAATGCTCCCAGTTTTTCCTGGCAATTTCTGTGGATCCCAGAGCACCTGTAAAGATGGGCAGCTTCATCCTCACCTTCTTTGACCAGCCGTATTCTGTGGTGATGTCCACATTGGGAAAGATCGATGTGTCCGGTCCGGCTTCGACCCCCTCAGGTAGACCATGAGCGCCCACAGCATAGCCCTGAATGTTGAGATGAGAATAGTCGAGTGGATAGTTCTTATCAGCTCCGGCAGTCATCTCTCCAAATGGGCCTGGGTAGAGCACCTCCCTTCCCCGGAAGGAAGCAAGCCAGGTCTCACAACCACCCTTGCATCCATCAATACATCTGGTACAAATTCCAGACATAGGAACAACATCTCTAGAACGATTGAATGTTCCCGTTGCTTCATTGGCGTTAGGCCTTCTCAAATTCATTAGTGACACCTTTTATATTTTTATATTTATAACGTCAAGGATTGGTGATCGGCACAATTGAGACTTATGGAAACATTATATTGACTAAGTATACTATTATGATGCTTCCTTTAGCCCAATACGTCTATTTTGCGATATTAAATCCAGGTCTAATTTACTATTATGATCCAGATACAATGCTAATTCTTCGATTCGAATATAAATAGATTTTTATGAATAATTCATAACTTTTATGAAATCAGCTTAAGGAGAACGAATCAATTCTTGTGAAAAATTCCTAATTTTTATGAAATCAGATTAAGGAAAAGCTTTTCTGGCGGGCTTGCCCAAAGGCAATGTAATTGATCTCCAGCAAAGGTCGTAAATAGAAATATCGAAAAAAGCTGGTGAAAGAAGGATAACAACGATGACAATTGTCATAGTGGATTATGGTATGGGAAACCTTTTCAGCATCTACAACGCCCTGGATTATGTAGGAGGAAATCCTAAAATCGTTCGCGATCCTGATGGCCTGGACGATGCAGACGGCATAGTAGTTCCTGGAGTGGGGGCCTTTGGAAGCTGCATGAGTCAGCTCTCACGATTCGAGAGTTCGCTTTTACACAGCTTTCGGGAAGGAGTGCCGATGCTTGGCATTTGCGTGGGCATGCAAGTGCTCTTCGAGGAGAGCGAAGAGAGCCCCGGTGCTAAGGGCCTGGGCTGGATAGGCGGCAAGGTGGTACACCTGCCGGATGGCGTGATGATTCCCCAGATGGGCTGGAACGACCTCTCCATCAAGCGCCCAGTGGAGATGCTGGATGGAATATCAGATGGAGATATGTTCTATTTTGTACATTCCTACTACGGCCAGCCGAAAGACAGGTCTGTGATTGCCGCTACTACAGAGTATGGTGTGGAAGTGACGGCTGCGGTGAGCAAGGACAACCTCTTTGCCACCCAGTTTCACCCCGAGAAGTCAGGTGCCAAGGGCCTGAGAATTCTAGAGAACTTTGTGAGGTCGATACGATGCTAGCGAGAAGGATTATTCCCTGTTTGGACTGCGATCTGGGTGTGCCTGGGGGTCGAGTCGTCAAGGGCATTGAGTTCAAACAGATAAGATATGCCGGCATCCCCTGGGAGCTGGCCGGCCAGTATTATCAGGACGGTGCCGATGAGATCGTCTTTTTGGACATAACAGCATCTCACGAGCGACGGGAGACCATGACCAGCGTCATCAAAGAGACCTCGCGTTCGGTCTTTGTGCCTCTCGCTGTAGGCGGGGGCATAAGCAGTGTGGAGCAGGCAAGAGAGGTATTCAATGCCGGAGCTGACAAGATCACTGTGAACACCTCAGCATTAAAACGTCCTGAGCTGATCAGCGAGATCTCCGATCGATATGGAAATCAGGCTGTCGTACTGGCCATAGATGCCAAGCGGCGCTATTCAGAGGACGAAGGCAGGATTATTGTGCAAACCGAGCAAGGCCCATGCTGGTTTGAGTGCTCTTTTTATGGAGGCAGGCAGTTTACAGGCATCGACGCCATCGCCTGGGCAAGCAAGGCAGTATCTCTGGGGGCAGGAGAGATTCTTCTCACCAGCATGGATCGAGATGGGACCTATGATGGCTTCGACATCCCACTCACAGATGCCGTGGCCAAAAAGGTTAAAGTGCCCGTTATCGCCTCTGGAGGCTGCGCCAGCCCGGATCACATGCTGGAGGTCTTCCAGAAAACCGAGGCTTCCGCAGCGCTGGCGGCGAGCATCTTTCACTTCGGAGAGTGGAATGTGGGCAATGTCAAGGCATATCTCAAAGAGAGGGGCGTGAACGTGCGCATCTGATTAGAAATGGGGTACATAGAGCTTAGCAAGGCACCCTGCAATCAGACCCTGGAGATCATGATAATAAATGATGCCGGTTGGGAGAAGAGGTTTGAGTCCATGGGCATTCGAAAAGGAAGGCATATCCGTAAAATTGCCTCCCAGCCCTTTGGTGGGCCGATTGTAATTGAGGTAAACGGCTCGAAGATGTCGCTGGGCCGCAATATTGCTGCAAAAATCGAGGTGGAGGTACTAGCCAGTCCCTCCCATTAATAATATACTCTGCTTCCCTCCGTTTTGATTAAGTTGCTATGAGTTGCTTGAGCCTCTGGATGCTCTCCATAGCCTGGGCAGACTCATGCAGCTTCTCATCCTCAAAATGCTTGATGATCGAATCAATGCCTGCTCTCAGCGAGTAGACTTTCATTGGTCTGCCTTTGCCTTCGCGCTTGATTTCTTTCTCTTCTATCCAGTTGTTGTCACGCAGGGTACGCATGGCAATGCTTACTTCCGGCTGGCGAAGGTCTGATCCCATCTCGATTTCGCGAGAGGAGGCTTCATCCACATTAGCCAGAAAGGTTATGAGCGTTGCAACGTTGCGCGGAACGCTCAGGGAGCGAAGCGTTTCGACAAATTCCATGTCCTTATCATCCAGGATCTTTACGGTGGACTCTTTCATAATTGTCACCATATTTTTCTTGCCACAAATACTTAATGATATAAATAATTTGTTTTGAAAGGGAATATCTTTAATTTTACTTAATTAGACTAATACTTTAGATAATAACTTTCAAAGCAAGCAGCATTTACAAATAGGTGACAATCCACACCTGAATGCTTGAGAATGAGAATTTATATTTGTGGCAATTTCCAAATGCACATTAATGGAGTTGCACCGAAGGGGTGATTTTTCTGGGCCTCGCTCTACCTCAGATCAGAATTAGATTAAATAATTAATTTAGGACGAATTAACATAAATTCAATTATAATGATATTTACACTGAAATTTATCTTTAGGCAAAGATAGTAAGCCGTGAATATTTCCTCTGAAGATCCAGCGTCCCCTGAATCGAGCAATATATATTTCCCGGCGGGCTAATGTATCATCATGATATCCCTAATGGTTCGCGAGAAGGAGATCAAAGAGCTGGCCCGAACCGAGGTAGGAAACCTTCCAGGAGTTCTATTTGCAGGTACCAGTCCTCTTTTGCGCCCCTTTATGAAGAAGCTGGAAGCCCTGCTGCCAGCGGAAAACAGGGGACTTGGGGACAGCTATATTCTCAATGCGCTTCATTCTCACATCGACCAGGTACATGCCGACGAGTTGCAGATCGCAGTGAAGAGCGGTGATTTACAGGTTGTAATCCGTCGCGAAGAGCTGGGCGAAATAATAGGCGAGAGATATCCTACCACCGATCACCATCGCCTCAATCTGCCCGGCCTTTTATTCCTGCAGAGCAGTCCCTCTCTTCAGACTGCCAGTGCTATTCTGCTGCGCCGGGAACATAAGCTGCAAATTCCGGACGGCCGCAGAACTATGCGCTACATCTTTCACATGGGCGTGGCCGCCATTGATGCGGATAAAGAGAAGATCTGCGTCCACTTCGATCCCGATAGGTTGCCCAAGAGGGCGGACGGCACCTCGGTACTGGCGTAGATAATTTTGAGCAGTGCTGAAAATAGCTAGGGCCTCGTCAGAATTATGGCTGCGCAGAGTACATTGTGACGCTTTCTAATAGCGAGCAACGACACTTCGAATATTGGGCAATACGTTCGACTAATGGTGGAATAGATCACGCGCTGAAAATAAGTATGAAAAGACTGATCACGTTAATACGCGATTTTTTTGAGGATGGAATTGACGTTGCTCTCAACAATCAAACTGCGCGCGGCCACCCCACCCTAAAGAGAGGGGGTATGCTTCGGGCCGCGCGCTTCGTTTAGACGGAATCCAGAAACAATGAGATCATAGGTTCATTTGATCAAGAGACCAGAATAATTGTGAATCTGCATCAGATTGCCAGAAAACCCTGATAATCAATCCCAGGAAAAATGAAATCCAGGCGAGGGTTCACTTCATCCCCAACCTGAAGGTTGGGGTATTCGTGACCCTCTGCACTCCCGATGTAATAAATGATTGATTTATCCGAAGTAATACCCCGCAGCAGAGCTGCAGGGTATTACTTTTTGGGATAAATCAAATTATCAGGCTCTTCAGCCCCCA
>JAQTYS010000311.1 GCA_028688175.1 Methanothrix sp.
TTTGCGACGATGAACGCATCAAACGGATGCCGCGAACCATCCGGTTGCCTTTCTCTCAACGGGGCGGTCTGCGGAGTGGCGATATAGCCAGGTCCAATGCCATTGCACTGGATGTTCTTGTCGCCATACTCGGAACAAATGTTCCTGGTAAGCATTTTCAGACCGCCTTTCGCAGCCGCATAGGCGCTGACCGTCTCCCGTCCGAGTTCGCTCATCATCGAACAGATGTTAATGATCTTTCCATGACCTTTCGCGATCATGCCGGGAAGCACCGCCTTACTGACGATGAACGGAGCGTTCAGATCAACATCAACCACCGCACGAAAATCAGCGGCACTCATGTCAAGCATCGGTATTCTCTTGATAATGCCAGCATTGTTCACCAAAACGTCGACAACGCCGATGTCCTTGGTGATTTTCTCCACCGTGGCCTTCACGTCATCTTCGTCCGTTACGTTGCACACATATCCCTTTGCGTCAATTCCTTCAGCTTTATAGGAGGCGAGTCCTTTATCCACTTTCTCCTGGTTCAGATCGTTAAACACGATCGTTGCCCCGGCCTGCGAAAACGCCGTGGCGATGGCGAACCCGATGCCGTACGAGGCGCCGGTGACCCATGCGATTTTCCCTTTCAATGAAAACTTCTGTGTAAAGTCCATATGCAACTCCTTCGGTTTGCTCTTTTCAACGTACCATGGTTTTTCTAAAAAATCAAGAATGAAACATTGTTCCAATTTATCATTTTATACCGCGATCCTTTTTGATTTCTTCATATGCTTCCTGAATTTCTTGGAATTTCCGCTCCGCGGCCGCCTTGAATTCTTCTCCCATGCCCTTTGAGGCAAGTGTATCGGGATGGAACTCAATGCACATTTTTCGGTACGCTTTCTTTACTTCCTCATCAGTCGCCGTCGGAGAAAGGTTCAGCACCGCATAAGCGTGTCCGCCGGCGGAAGAACCACCGTACCTGCGACGAATCGCATCGGCCACGTAATCGGGAATATGGAACAATTGGGCCGCTCTCCTGATCAACGCTTCTTCCGACGAATTGATCGTGCCATCCGCGACGGCGACCTCGTAGAAAAATTCGATCATCAATTGGAGCAATCCGGAGGATGTGGCGAAATTCTCGTAGAACTGGGCGGCAAACTGGTCAAATGTCCCTCCTCCCACGAGGGCGGCGTCAAAAACACGCATGGCGGCGGCATGCTCGCTCATACCAAGCCGAAGCCGTTCGTCGATGAAACGTTCAATGGACGCCCGTTCGCTGGAGGTCACTTCACCGTCGGCCTGGGCGACTCTGGCAACCATGGAAAACGCTCCGACAAAGAACATCATCTGCGTGGAATCCCGCGAACCTTGGGTACGATATGCCGGCCTATCGGTATGCTCGAATTCATCGGCTTTGTCAAACAGATGGCCAAAGGCAATGCCGGCGATCATTCCCAGAGGTCCGCCGAACATGAACCCCAACGTCCCCCCGAGCAATTTCCCAAGCCATGCCATTACAGTTTGTCGATCAACATCGAGCACTTTCCGGACGGTATGGGCAACGTCTTTTTCTTGTGCTCGTCAAGAATCTCAATGGTGAAATAGTACAACTTTTCACTTTCCAGCCGGATTTCCCAACCACGGTCTGTTTTGTTGGAAAGAATCGTAATCAGGTTCCGCTTTAGGGAAAGGTTTTCGATTCCCATCGCCTCAAGCGACGGCATGACCCAATTGACGGTTTTCCGTGGCAGGGAAATATCCAGTCCGATGATATTTTCGATCATCATCGTGATGGTGACCAACCCCGCATATGGCAGAAATCGTCTTTGAGGAAAATTCTGAATTTCCGTCGTCTGGGAACACCCTTCCTTGTTCGGCAGATAGGCTTCCCATACATCCCCCATCGTTTCGGCATCCGGGTGCAATGTATCCAAGAGAAAATACATATGTCTGATGGCGCATTCCCGACCGAAGACGAACTCATGGAACTTCTGCAATCCTTTGACAACCATGTAGGTATTGACGGTGGAAACCCCGCCGTTCAAACCATTGCCGGACTCGCTGAAATCGCCGGAGGAAACAGGAACGCCGGGAAATGGGTTCTCCGTTCCGAACTCCTTCGGATCCTTCAGGTATTCCACCAGATGGCCGGCTTTCTCATCATTGGGAATTTCGCCGAGCAACGTCCAATACGCACCGATGAATTTATAGGGAAGACGATTCTCCTTGATATCCAAGTCATAGTAGAACTTCGTCTGGGGATCCCACATCATCGAGTTGATCCTCGTCTTCAAGGCAAAATAATACCGCTTGTACCTGAAAGAAATCTCCTTGTCGTTGAGAATATCTCCGATGGCAGAGAGGTACAGGGCGTTAATGGCCACGATGGTGTTGAAATCCACAGGATAATACATATGTTCACGTCTGATGTTCCCACTCTGACATGCGGAAGCGGGGACACTGTACAACCCATTGGACTTCTGGAAGGTCGCCGCCAACCACGCATACTGTTTCTCGAGGATGGGGATCACCTCTTTCAGCCGTTTTTTATTGCCAATCTTATGATAGAACTGATACTCCACATATGCGAACAATGGAGGGGAAACTCCTTCCGGATTGTCGGCGGTGAACACAGGTCGTCCGTCTTCTATGGAATATTCTCCACGAATAGCACCGTCAGCTTCTTGCTTCTTGTAAAAGTAATCCAGCAAGGGAAAAGGGGAATTGTTTTGGTTGCTATACACTAAAAACAACGTCGTGAAACAGTGGTAAAACTGATTGAACGTCGTTTGTCCCGGGTATGAGAGATAATTTCCTTCAAAACCGTTTGCCGTTGTTCCCTGCTTCCAGAGCTCATCGATCCATACCCAAGAGCGGTCATACATGTCGACGAAATCCTGGTCGTAGAAGTGGACAAACGGGACCAAATCCTTAATCAACTCGCACTCCTTGCCGCGAAAAACCGTATTCCACAGGCCGAAGAAAACACATTCTCTAGAATAATACGCGGAATAGCCAAAGTCAATTTCGAAATGCTATGATACACCTCAGTTCCCCACTTTGCACAAAAAAAGATAAAAATTTCATGTGTCATTTCATAACACTTTTATTCAAAGATAGTTAGAAATTTCGCTTTTTCAAAGAATTCTTCCCTTCTTGAGG
>JAQTYS010000057.1 GCA_028688175.1 Methanothrix sp.
AAGGCATTGCTCAGCCAGGCATCAGCGTTCTTCGGCTCAATCTTAAGAGCCCTCTCGAATGCCTCAATAGACTCTGAGTATCTGCTCTGTGCAAGTAGAGCATCCCCTTTCTTCACCCAGGCAAGAGTATTTATCGGATTTAGATCGGTGACATTATTGAATGCATCGAGGGCATCGTTATAATCTCCCTGGTTTGTGAAAGCCAGACCTAGGTTAAACCAGGCGTCTTCATTTTCAGAGTCCAGATCTACCGTTTTTTTCAGAGCCTGTAAGGATTCGTTATCTCTGCCCAGATCCGCGGATAAGAGGGCTTTGCTGTACCAGGCACCCGCCAGTTTTCCATCCAGTTCAATGGCTTTATCAAGGGCCTGCATGGATTCGTTATACTTCCCTTGATTAGCCAGGGCAATTCCCCTGCCGTACCAGGATAAAGCGGCTTTGGGATGCAGCTTAATCGCTTCGTCAAAGGCTGCAATTGATTCATTATAACTGCCAAGGTGTGCATAAGCAAGACCTCTTGCATACCAGGCCTCGTCGCATTTGGGGTCCAGGCTAATTGACTCATTGTAAGCAGAGAGTGCATTATCATAGCTTTCCATACCGCTCAACGCCTGGCCCTTCCGAAGCCAGGTGGAGGCATTTGTGTCCTCCAATTGGATGGATTTATTATAGCAATCCAGGGCGATATCAAAGGACTGCATCTGCATAAATTCATCTCCCTTTTGCTGCCAATAGTTCGCGGTGTACTCTTTTGCATAAGCAGGCAAAAAGCCGGATATCAGAATAAGCAGAATCAAGATAATCTTTGAATTAATGGCAATCCCTCTATGATTAATGCAAAAAAAAGACAGCTAGAGTTCTTTGCCCAGCGAAGTCGTTGTCAATTTGACATGCTTTACGCCCTTTAAGGACATCATCCTCTCAGCTGCTTTTCTCACATCCTGTCCCTCGCCCCTGAGCACCACAACCTCCAGACAATTATCATGATCCAAATGGACGTGCAAACTGGACTGAATTAGGCCGCCAAATTCATGTTGGATCTCTGTGAGGTTATCTTCCAGGCCTCTTTGTGAATGGGCATAGACAATAGTAATCACGCCCACACGTTCCCCTTGAACATCGCTCATCCATTCGAAGTTTACGATGTAACTTCTTATGGCATCCCTGACACCCTCTGAGCGCGAAGAATAGCCTCGATGCAGGATGATTTCATCAAACTTATTAAGCAGATTTTCTGGCAGCGAGATGCCTATCCTCATTAATTCTTGGTCCATATGTAGTCTCAATCCATATTTGATTGCTACTTAGTATTAAACTTTTTGGATCATAGCCCATGCAAAGGCACCATTAGTAATCAACAAAATCGTTTCATGGCGAGGGATTCCTCCACCCGGTCAATTTCGCTATCTTCTTTCTCGCCTCTTCCATAAGCACAATTTACGAGCCTTCCAGTATAGTGATGCTGGGGGTGGATGAGAATCTCATTTGTGCTACCCACCTCAACGATCCGCCCCTTGTGCATCACCGCCATCTGATCGCTGACCTTCCTGGCCAGAGCTATGTCGTGGGTTATGAATATTATAGCCAGTCCCATCCTCTCCTGCAGATTCATGAGAAGCTTCAAGATCTTAGCCTGAACACTCGGGTCCAAGGCCGAGGTGGGCTCATCGGCAATCAGCAGCTTGGGGCCGAGGACCAGCGCCCTGGCTATTGCCACCCGTTGCACCTCACCACCGGAGAGCTCATGCGGATACCTCTGGAGAAAATCATCATCAATCGGCAGCTCGACCAGTTCCAGAACCTCTTTTGCCCTTCTATGCCTCTCCTCTGGACTGCCCTTCTTCTGTACTTGCAGGGGCTCGAGCACAGCATCCAGCACATTCATGCGATGGCTGACCGACTCCTTGGGATTTTGGAAGATCATCTGCACCCGGCTGTAAAATGCGCCGTCCCATTTTGTAACCATCTTGCCTTCCAAGACGACTGAACCGCCATTCGCTTCATAAATGCCCATAATGACCTTCGAAAGAGTAGTCTTTCCCGAGCCGCTCTCACCCACCAGGGCCAAAGTCTCACCCTCGTAGAGTGAGAGAGAGATATCATCTAAGGCTGAATACGAATTAAAGTTCAGGCTGAGGTCCTCTATTTCAAGCAGGGGCACAATGCCGCCTCGGTGACAGGCAATGATCCTGCCGTCTTTTTCCTGAGGCAACGGAACCGTTCTGCTGCAAATATCAATGCTCTGCGTGCAGCGCTCGTGAAAAGGACAGCCAGACAGGCCATGATTCATGCGTCCGGGAATGCCCTGCAGGTCTTTGGTGGCGGTCATGGATGGATAGGAGCGGATCAGGCCGCGGGTATAAGGATGAAGGGGTGCTCTTATCAGGTCCTGAGCACTTCCCATCTCTACGATACGACCGGCATAAAGGACTGCCATCTTATCAGCCAGAGCTGCTGCCAGGGAGATGTCATGGGTTATGACAATGCAGATCCTTCCCAGAATGGCGGATCTAAATAGCCTAATTATATCCGCCTTAGTAAGGGCATCAAGGGAAGCCGTTGGCTCATCGAGTATCAGCAGATCGGGATCATTGACCAGGGCCAAGGCAATAAGCACCCTTTGCTTTTCTCCTCCGCTGAGCTGATGGGGATACATCCTGGCTTTTTCGCTGTTTAGACCCACGAAAAGAAGATGCTTTAGAGCCATGTCCTTCGCACTCTTGGCGCTGATGCTGCGATGGACTGTTATTCCTTCTGCAATCTGATCCACTATGCGTTGCACCGGGTCGAGTGCATCTTCAACATTTTGAAAGACCATGGCCATTTCTCTGCCCCTCAGTTGGCGAAGTTCTTCCCGAGAGATGGCTAGAAGATTCTTTTCCTGAAAAAGGATCTCTCCAGTTGCCGATCCTTTGGCCAGTCCCATGATGGACAGACCCATCGTTGTCTTTCCGGCGCCTGACTCTCCCACCAGAGCAAGACATTCTCCTCTCTCCAGAGAGAGGTCAACTCCCCTCAAAATTTGCCTCTCGCCGAATGAGACCTTTAGATCCTTAATGCAGAGCATTATCTCAGCCTCGCATTGCCTTTTCCCAGCCTCGGGTCCATAGCGGTCTCCAGGCTGAAGGAGAGAAAGCTGATACCTATTAGCGTTGCTGAGAGCGCAAGGCCTGTAGGAACCAGCCACCATTGCCAGACATCCAGGTAGGTGAAAGCCAGGGCCTGATGCATCATTTTTCCCCAGCTGATCACCATTGGATCAGACACTCCCAGAAATGCCAGTCCTGCCTCCATAAAGACCGCCCTTCTCGCATCCTGCATCATCAGGGAGGAGATGATGGGAGAGAGTTCCGGTATGATATGGGTGAAGATAATATGCCTCCTGTCGGCACCAAAGGTCCGGGAGGCATTGATATGCACTCTCTCCTTTAAAGAGAGGACCTGGGAGCGAACAATCCTAGCGCCAGTCGGCCAGGAAAGGGCGGAGATGAGCATTATCAAGAGCATGAGACTGGGTCGCAGGTATGCAGCCACAAGGATCATGACAACGATTGTGGGAAGAGAGGTTATCGCATCGACTACTCTCATGCAAAAGCACTCATAATAGCCACCGGCAAGCGCGGCCGTGGCCCCGATAAGCACGCTCAATGAAGAAGAGAGGATAGCCACAGCTCCTGCCACTATGAGTGATGTCCTGGCTCCGTAAAGAAGCCTCACCCATATGTCCTGGCCAACAGAGTCCGTTCCCAGAGGGTGATCCATATCAGGAGGGCTGAAGATCTTGCCGGTGTAATCATGCGGCGAATAATTGGACAGCAGGGGCGCAAAGAGGGCCATAAGTGCAATTGCCGTCAGCATGATCAGGCCCATTCTGGCCAGCGGATCCTTTGAGATCTCTGCCAGCGGGTCAGTGTGCATATCTCACCCTCGGATCAAGTCTGATATAGAGAAGGTCCACCAGAAAATTAACAGTCAACACCGTCAGGGTGACGACGAGAAGTATTCCCTGGATAAGCGGATAGTCGCGGGCAGAAATTGCAGTGTTGAGGAGCGAGCCAATACCCGGATAAGAGAAGACAATTTCGATGAAGAGGACGCGAGTGATCAGATGAGGGATAACCATGCCCGTGGCGGTGGTCACCGGCAGAAGTGAGTTCCTGCCGGCATGAGCATATTTTATGAGACTCTCCGGACAGCCCTTGGCCCGGGCGGTGAGGATGAATGACTCACCAAGCAAGGTGACGACTGTATTTCTTGTCAAGAGGAAGATGCCCCCCAGCTGCACCAGGACCATAGAGGCCAAAGGGAGAGCCAGATGTCTCAGAACATCGAGGACATATGACAGGCCTTCATATCCGGCATAAGGAGAAATCGCCCCGGATAGGGGCAACACATCCAGGCTTACGGCAAATATGAGGAGCAGCAGAACGCCGATGAAAAAATCCGGAAAGCCGCTCAGGAACATGAGTGAGGCAACCAGGCCACGGTCAAGAGAAGAGCCGCGATTGTATCCGGATTCAATTCCCAGAATTATGCCTATTGCCGTGGCGATGATCAGGGCAAGGCCAACGAGAAGAAGCGTCCAGGGCAGAGAACCCAATATCACCTGAGTGACCTGATCTCTGTAGTAGTAGGAAAAACCGAGGTCGCCTTGCAAAAGGCCCAAAAGATAGGCCAGCATTTGATCCCACCAGGATTTGTCCAGGGACAACTGCCGGATTAGATGGGCCTGCATCTCATCTGTCATGGCTACCAAAGCGACATCACCATAGATGGCATGCAGAGGATCGCCGGGCATGAGCCTGGGAAGGATGAAGTTCAGGGAGAAGATGGCCCCCAATGCGATGAGGTAATTGAGAAGCCTTTCCGGAATAAAGCGAGCTGCCTTCCCTTTCTTGGAGTGGAGCCTGCCATCCTCTATTAAGGTGCACCATTTCGCGCTCATATTCGTCACCTGGACCAAAAAAGCAGCATCTATTTGCCTCCCCAAAGCTCAATCGCCCGCAGGAGAGCTATCCTCCTGCCAGGCGATCTTGGCCTGGGGGATGCAGTCAATCCCGGCCGAATAGGGCTTGATATCGAGCAATAGGGATCCATCCAGGGCATCCATACCCCTTACAGTCAGTCGATTGCCGTTGACCTGCAATAGGTCTACTACGTCCAGCGCCAGGGGATTGGGACGGTTTGGAGAGCGGGTGGCAAAGACTCCATGCTCTCTGCCATCCTGCTTTGGAGTGGCCGTCAGTCGGCTCCTGTCCGCTTGATGCAGCCAGAAGATGACGAAGAGGTGTGTGCATTGCTCGATGTCCTTGAGGGCAGGGGCAAATTCAGGAAAGACCTCTATCTCACATAACTCATGAGAAAGCCTTCCCTGACGGGGGATCTCCTCCCGACGGGCATACGGGGTGTGAATTACACCGATCGGGCGAATGAGAAAGGATCCTATTTCTTTTGCTATTATCATCATCTCCGATGTATTTAATAATAAATGCTGATGGCAAATCCAATAAGGTAATAATATTACCAATATTAGGTCTATCATTTAAGACTCTTTCGCATGAGATTCTTGGATATAATTAGATGTAAAATTATAAAAAATAGACTGCAGCTGTGCGCCACAGTCATCTCTTCAACCATCAAACGAAGATCATCTTGTTCAAAGCTATGGGAACTCCACTTCCCACACCGCCATAGGTGTAGTAGTAGCTGACCTTGTTATCGGATGCCCAGAAGGAGTCGGCGTAGTAGAGGGGCAGAGCAGGCAGATCCTGGGATATCAGCTCCTGAGCCGATTTCACCAGATCCATTCTCTTGGCAGGGTCCATCTCCTCCAACTGGCTTTCCAGCAGACCATTTAGCGTCTTGTCTTCATCGTAGCGGGCGCTGTTGAAGCTCTTTTGATCCAGAATAAGCTTGTTCAAGATTGCCGGATCGCCACCCAGACCGCCGTGACTGTTCATAGTAAGATCGAACTGCCAGGCAAGAACAAGGCTGTCTAGTGTCTTGGCATCGACGGTGCGCAGGTTGACTTGGATCCCTACGGCATCAAGTTGCTTAGCAACAAGTTCACCCTGCCTTTCAGTGGTGGCGGTGTCTAAGAGTTCGATGGTCAGAGGCTCGCCAGCTTTTGAGTAATACTGGCTGCCATCTTTCTTCTCGTATCCCAGTTCTTCGAGAAGCTGACCGGCCTTTGCCGGATCGAAGGAATACTCCTTCTGATCAGCATTATACCACTGGTTATCTGAGGCGTATAGACCGGGGCAACCTTCCAGGGCGTAGCCGCGCAGGCCCGTCTCCACCAACTCATCGCGGTCGATGGCATAGTAGAGAGCCTGTCGGAACTTGATATCCGAGAATGGAGCCTTCATATGGTTGACCATGATCTTGACCACCGAGTCATGAGTGCTCTTCACCACCTCAAAGCCCTTATTCTCCAGGCCATCCACGGTCTCGCCGGGAACAGTCGCCGCATCCACATCGCCCTTTTCTAAGGCGGCAGCGGACAATTCCAGGCTGACCTTCACGAACTTGATCTGCTTTACCTTCGGGGCTCCCTGGTAGTAGTTCTCATTGGCCTCGTAAAGGTATGTTCCCTGCGTCTTATCGTAATTGACCAGCTTGAAGGGTCCGGTGCCGGTGAGAGCTGAATCGTCCATAAAGCTGGCCGGGTCGCTCACCTCCTTGTAGATATGCTCGGGCAGGATAGGCAAGGTGCCTGCCACCTGGTCCAGGAAAGGCGCATAATCCTTCTTGAGGGTGATCTTGACTGTGCTGTCGTCGACTGCTTCAGCTCCCTCAACGATGCTCGAGTCCACCCACTGGTAGGGGTGGTCCTGGATATACTGTACTGTAAAAGCGACATCCTGGGCAGTGAAAGGCTGGCCGTCGTTCCAGGTCACACCGGATCGCAGGTGGAAGACGTAAGCCTTCTCATCAGGCAGGTATTCCCACTTCTCAGCTAGAGCCGGCACGAACCCGTTTTCGTCTTTCCAGACCAGAGTATCGAAGATCAGGCTCATGCGGATGTATCCGGGGCCGCGCGAGTAGTGGCCGTAGGGCGAGGGAAAACCCCAGTCGCCCGTAGAATCCGCGATGGTGAGCACATCTACGCTTTCATCTGCCGCCTGGGCGCTGCAGAGGACAAGGAGCAGCAAGCAGGCAGCGGCAAAGCCGAGCAGGGGGAGGCGGCTCATGGGAGGGGCCTCCTGGTGGTATGAGTAAGATCTGTTCTGTGCATTTTAAATTCTCCTATGTACATAATGTAAATCTGCTTGTTTTAAGAACTTTTCTAGTAATAGTATGATTATAGAATTGTAGTTATGATTGAAATAACATTAGTTATTCGTATCTTGTTTTCTTTTGCCCAGCGAGAATTAGGTTCCACCACAATTATGATCGAATGCAAATGCATCCTCTTGCAGGCAAAATTTAAATTCTTGGGGGATGCTTTCCTTCTTTCAGTGAGCTGTATTCGGCTGTAAGACTTGATTTCGCGGCGCAAGGTCGAAGACAAAGCTGAGGATTAAAAGATTATGAAAGATAGATCGAAGAATACTGTGAATGGGCCAAAAACAAATTTAGATGATGTTTATGGACAGGTTCTCTCAGGGCAGTTTGAATCAGTGACAATAAATAATAATGGACCATCGCAGTCTCGTCTTCCAGTTCAAAAACCACCTCGGCCAGAGAAATTTGTAGGCAGAGAAAAAGAAATAACTGATCTGATTAGAGACCTTCAACCAGGAAGACAAATTACTATCTTCGGCGCTGGTGGCATGGGCAAGAGCGCTTTGGTATCGGAAGCTATCTGGAGACTTGCCCCTGATAACAATCCACCAGATGCATTTTCCGATGGCATCATTTTTCATAATTTCTATCGCCAGCCGCAGTCAGCTCTCATTTTAGAAGCAATTGCACGCGCTTACGGAGAAAACTTGCGACCTAATCCATCTGTGGCTGCACGCCGCGCTCTTGCAGGCCGCCAGGCTTTGCTTGTCCTAGATGGAGCCGAAGCTGCGGATGATCTTGATGTCGTCTTGGACATTGCGGGAAGCTGTGGAATACTCATTACAACTCAGAAAAAAGACGATGCACCGAATGATTGGATTGAACTCACGCCATTGAAACAAGATCACGCGGTAAGACTCCTTCAGGAATGGGGAAAAGAATGGGCAGTTGATGAGGATGCATCCAATGAGATTTGTGAACTGTTGGGCGGCCTTCCTCTTGCTATCTTTCTAGCAGGTCGCTATCTGGCACAACACAATCAGCTAGCTACCGAGTATTTGGAATGGTTAGAAGAGACGCCTTTAGAAGCTTTGAATATGGGAGAACGAAGGCATCAAAGCATTCCATTGCTCATGGAACAGTGCATGGAGAAGATAAGTGAAATAGGTCGTGCGTCACTAGGTGTAGCAGGAATCTTGGCACTTGAGCCGTTTGAATCAAAGCTCATCCAAATTGCCCTGAGCAAAAAGCCCCGAGATGTGAATCGTGCTTTGGGAGAATTGGTGAATTTTGGGCTCGTTCAGCGTTCCGAATCCCATTATCAGGTGACACATGCTTTGATTCGTACTTACGCAAGAGAACGACTTGTGCCAGAGCGCATATCTTTGTCGCGTTTAGCAGGATATTATTTTCCATTCGTGAGAACGCAGTGCGCCCTTGGATTATCGGGTTATATATGTTTAGATTCTCATCGTGCCCATGTTTTAGCGTTGCAGTCAGCTTGCTTTGATGCATCTGAATGGAGGTTAGTCCGTGTTCTTGCGTGGGCCATGAGAGAATATCTCGATTTACAGGGACACTGGACTGAGCGCGCATCGATACTCGAAAAGGGATTAATTGCGGCTCGTAATGCCAATGACCGCTATGATGAGGGGGCGTTCTTGGCCTCATTAGGATTGACCTATAATCATTTTGGAGAATACCGTCAGGCTAAAGATTTGCTTGAGCAATCACTTTCCATAGCGCAGGAGACTAGGGATCGTAAAGATGAAGGGGGTTCTCTGGTGAACATAGCCATTTCCTGCAATCTCCTTGGTGAGCATGAAAGAGCGATTGAGCTATGTGATCAAGCATTATTAATTGCTAGAGAGATTAGATACAAGGATTTAGAGTGCGCGGCATTAGGCAATATAGGCATAGCCTATTATTACATCGGCGAAACTCGTCTTGCCATAGAGTTTTATGAAAAAGATCTTGCGATTATCCGAGAGGTGGGGGATCGTTCTAAAGAGGGAAATACCATATGTTGTCTGGGTGTTGCCCATTCTCAACTTGGCGAAAACCATCGTGCTATTGAGTTATATGAACAGTATCTGACAATTGCCAAAGAAACCGGAAACCTCCAGGGAGAAGGAAGCTATTTGTGCAATATGGGTAACGCTTATGATAGGTTGGGAGATAGTTCAAAAGCTATCACGTTACACGAAAGCGCATTAGAGATTTTTCGAGAGATTGGTGATCGACTCGGAGAAGGTAATGCATTGTTCAACATGAGCTTGGCGCTGGATAAGATTGGTGAACGGGAAAAGGCGATTGATTGTGCCCAGTTAGCGCTGAATATTTTCGAAAAGATTGAAAGTCCGCAAGCTGAGAAGGCGAGAAGGAAGCTAGCAGAATGGGAGAAGAAAAAAGAATGACCCATACAGAAAAAATCTTTGCAGCGGGCCATGCTCTGCTCATTGGTGTCGGCGGTGCGGATATACCAAAAACTGTGGACGATGCAAAAGCCTTGGCAGATATTCTAAAAGATCAGGAACGATGCGCCTATCCACCGGAACAGGTGAAGCTTCTCACTGGCCAGGATGCTGACAGAAATAGAATCCTTGATGCTCTGGATAAGGTAGCCCAATCCAGTGATATAAATTCTACCATAATTATCTATTTCTCTGGCCACGGCAGCCAAATCACATCCTCCATTGGCGAGGCATATTTCCTGATTCCGCATGGTTATGATATAAACAGATTGAATAAAACTGCCATTAGCGGCGCTGAGTTCGCTGCTAAGTTGCGGGCATTGAAGGCAAAGAAAATTCTCTTGCTCCTGGACTGCTGTCATGCAGGCGGCATTGGTGAAGCCAAAGGACTTGAGATTGCCAAAGCACCTCTCCCACCAGAAGCGCTTGAGGTGCTGGGCTGTGGGAGCGGTCGTGTCATAATTGCCTCATCACAAGCAGACGAGAGTTCCTTTGCAGGAGAACCATACAGCGCTTTCACTCTCGCGCTAATCGAGTCACTTTGCGGAATAGGTGTGGCTAGGAAAGACGGCTTTGTCCGAGTAGCTGATTTGGCGATGCACGCTAGGGAGGCTGTGCCTGGTAGAACTAAAAACAAACAACATCCCATACTCAGCTTTGAACAAGCAGATAACTTTGTTGTTGCTTACTATTCTGGTGGGGATTCATCGACAAAAGCTCTACCATTCCAGGAGTTGCCAGAGATCGAGCCAGAGCCTGGTGCGTGGCAAAACGAATTCAATCAAAAACAGAATGCTGGTACGCAGACAAATATCGTAGGAGATGTAAACGGCCCAATTCTATCGGGTATATTCAGAGGTCCGGTGAACATCTTGGAAGGACGGAGAAGACGTAAAACATGACTGAGAAACATCACGATCTAGATTTAGGGAGAACGGAGACAAATATCAAAGGAAGTGTAAGTGCTCCAGTGTTTTCAGGGGTGTTCAACGATTCGGTTACAATAAATGGGATAGCTCCTTCTCGAATTCCCCATGAGATCCCCTCTCCGCCTGAAGACTTCACCGGGCGCGATGATGAACTGAATGATTTATTGACGCATTTTGATAAAGGGGCCACCATCACGGGCCTGCGAGGAATGGGCGGCGTTGGCAAGACCGCTCTGGCCTACATGCTTGCTGAGAAGCTGCGGGACCGCTATCCAGACGGTCATTTGGTTGTAGAACTAAATGGCACTGGAGAGAAGCCCCTGAAACCATCTGAAGCTATGGCGAGAGTTATTCACTCATACGATTCAAAGGTCCATCTGCCTGATGACGAATCTTCAATCGGCAACCTATACCGCACATTCTTAGACGGCAAGCGCGCCCTGCTTCTGCTAGATAACGCTGCCGATGAGAAGCAGGTAATGCCATTGCAGCCACCAAAGACATGCGGCGTGATAGTCACCTCCCGTTTCAATCTTGCTCTGCCCGGCTTGAAGAAAATCGATTTGAATATCCTGAAGCCGGAGAAAGCCGTCGAACTCTTGCTGAAGGTTTATGGGTCCGACCTGACCTCTGCTATTTTTTTGCAGCACAAGAACGCCTGGAATGAGATCGCTAGGCTCTGCGGCTATCTTCCCCTGGCCTTGCGTGCAGCGGGAAGCCTTCTATCCATAACCAGAGATATGAGTCCGGATAGCTACGCAAAATTGCTGGACGATGAGAGAACCAGGCTGGAGAGCATAGGAGAGAAAGGTGTGGATAAGGGTGTGGAAGCGAGCCTGCTTCTATCTTATGACCGACTGCCCCCGCAGATGGCAAGAATCTTTCGCATGCTTTCCGTCTTTCCTGCAGACTTTGATTCTCAGGCAGAGGAGTTTGTATGCCAGGATAAAGGTCATGAACATTTACGCGAACTGTTGCGCTGGAACCTGATAGAATATCGGGAGGAGATCGGACGATATCGCCTGCATGATTTGGTGAGAATCTTTGCAGTAAAGAAACACGATAAAGATGATGAATATGAAACTGCCTCGGATGCGAAGCGTCGCCACGCTCAATATTATAGATACATTCTCGCTTCGTCAAATCAAATATTCCGTGAAGGCAACGAGATACAAAAAAAGCTTGAGACTTTTTGATATGGAATGGAGCAATATTCAGGCAGGAGTGTACTGGGCTGAAGAGAATCTTCTTTCTGATGATTTTGCAGCAGAGCTCTGCAACACATACTACTATGCTGGATTGGATGTATTGAACTTGAGACTTCATCCGGATAAGAAAATCTCTTGGCTAAAGAGTGCTCTAACAGCATCCAAACAGTTGGGAGATGGGCAAGCGGAAGGAGTCTGGCTGGGCAGCCTGGGCCAGGCTCATGCTGCGATGGGCCAGCCGGAAAAGGCGATCGAATACTTCCAGATGGCTCTGGAAATTGCCCAACAGATCAAGGACAAACAAAATGAGGGAGCTTGGCTGGGCAGCCTGGGCCAGGCTCATACTGCGATGGGCCAGCCGGAAAAGGCGATCGAATACTTCCAGATGGCTCTGGAAATTGCCCAACAGATCAAGGACAAACGAAATGAGGGAGCTTGGCTGGGCAGCCTGGGCCAGGCTCATGCTGCGATGGGCCAGCCGGAAAAGGCGATCGAATACTTCCAGATGGCTCTGGAAATTGCCCAACAGATCAAGGACAAACGAAATGAGGGAGCTTTGCTGGGCAGCCTGGGACTTGAATTTGATAAATCTGGTCAGCGTGAGAAAGCAATAAAATTAACAGAAGCTGCGCTAGCGATCTCCGAGCAGATCAATAGCTCGAATGCCAAGATTGCAGAAAAAAAGCTAGCAGAATGGCAACGCCAGAAGTAAAATAGAGATATCCTTTCTAAGCGTCCACCCTAGCTTTGGTTGATTCAGATTTCACTTGTTTCTCCCACCACATCTTGACCCTTATCGACGATCCCGGCAGCACCAACGTTCCGCTCTCCTCTCGCAGCGTTCCCTGAAGATACTCCCGCAATATCGTCTTCTGCTCTTCGCTCTCCGCCTGGGCCTGGGGGGCAAGCGTCGCCATAGCCTCATCCATATTCGAATACCTCTGATTATGCTCCAGCGGGAAGGTCATGACATTCGGATAGATGCCCATCTGGTAGAGCACATTGTAGAGCACATCGCTCTTGGGGCCTGGGCAGTAATTCCGCC
>JAQTYS010000312.1 GCA_028688175.1 Methanothrix sp.
GTGTCCAGCCTCATGGGTGTGCCAATTCCACAAGATATCGAGTACGAACGGGGCCGACTGGTGGACATGATGACCGACGCTCATCCTCATTTCCATGGCAAGGACCTGGCCATATTCGGAGACCCGGATACCGTTATCGGTCTGGTCAGCCTGGCTGTGGAGATGGGCATGAATCCGGTCTTTGCTCTCACCGGAACGCCGGACAAGAAGTTCGAAGAGGAGGTGCATAACCTGGCGTCTGATTGCGAAGCACTGCAAGGTGACACCTTCCTGCTCCATCAAAAGATCAAGAACCATCCGGTGGATATGCTGATCGGAAACACCTATGGGAAATTGATCGCCCGGGCTGAGGACATACCGCTGGTGCGGGTGGGCTTCCCCATCACCGATCGGGCCAACCTGCATTATTTCCCCATCATCGGCTACGCTGGAACGGCTCGATTGGTGGAGATGATCGG
This sequence comes from Methanothrix sp., assembly GCA_028688175.1. Taxonomy (GTDB): domain Archaea; phylum Halobacteriota; class Methanosarcinia; order Methanotrichales; family Methanotrichaceae; genus Methanothrix. Next base: position 459 of record JAQTYS010000312.1, read on the forward strand.
CAACACCTTCCTGGAAAGAAGGGACAGAGACTCGGATGATACGCACTTCGAGATGATCCTCTAGGGGACTGGCATGAGCATTGTTAATATCTTTGAGGGAAGAGAGGGACACATTGCCCAGAAGGGTGATCAGAGCATTCCTCTGGCCTGCAATAGCGATAGCCTGGCAGGAGCTGTCAGCCAGAGAGCCTGTGTCTACTCCGGTGCGAGGGTGGTGCTCAATCCCATCACAGACGCTCTGCATCTGGTGCATGGGCCGATTGGCTGCGCCAGCTATACCTGGGACATTAGGGGCAGCACCTCCTCCGGCCCCGATCTCTATAGAAACAGCTTTTCAACGGATATGAAGGAGCTGGATGTGATCTTCGGCGGAGAGAAGAAGCTGGCGGCATCATTGCGGGAGCTGGCAGAGAAGTATCATCCGCCTGCCATCTTTGTCTATTCCACCTGCATCGTAGGAATTATTGGAGACGATCTGACCTCCATCTGCAAGAAAGCAAGCGAGGAGCTTTGTATTCCTGTCTTGCCAGTGAAATCGGAAGGATTTCGGGGAAGCAAGAACGAGGGCTACAAAGCGGCATGCAATGCGCTGGCGGAGCTTATCGGAATGCAAGACTACAGACCCAAAAGGCCGTCCATCAACTTACTAGGGGAATACAACGTGGCTGGCGATCTGTCCTTCGTCAAGCCCTTCTTCGAAGAGATGGGCCTGGAAGTGGTGGCCACTTTCACCGGCGACTCCAGGGTAAAGGAGATAGAGAGGGCTCAATGTGCAAAGCTCAACTTAGTGCAGTGCAGCGGCTCCATGACTTATCTAGCCAAGAAGATGGAAGAGAAATACGGCATACCCTACCGGCGGATAAGCTTCTTTGGGCTGCATGATATGTCCGCGGCTCTTCGTACTGCTGCTGAGTTCTTCGGCTCGGCGGCCATGAAAGAAAAGGCGGAGGAGATAATTCGCCGGGAGATGAATCGGGTGAGCCCGGAGATCGAGGCCTACCGCTCTCGCGTTGCCGGTAAGAAGGCGGCCATTTACATGGGCGGAGCCGCTAAGGCCGTCTCGTTGGTGAAAGCTTTTCAGGAGCTGGAGATGGAGGTCGTGATAATTGGAACGCAGACTGGAAATCGAGAAGACTATGAGAAGATCGCTTACATCATTAAAGAAGGAACGATAATCATTGATGATGCTAATCCCCTGGAGCTGAAAGAGCTTCTCATCGAACAGCATGCGGATTTGTTGGTGGCAGGAGTAAAAGAGCGTTTCCTGGCATACAAAATGGGAATCGCTTTCTGCGACTTCAATCACGATCGGACCATCAGCTTCGAGGGCTACAGCGGAATGGTGAATTTTGCCCGAGAGGTATCTATCACCATCAACAGTCCGGTCTGGCAGCTTCCTGTAAAAAGAGAGTGCTGTGTCGGCAGTGGATCACAATTAGCGTCTATTCGAGGAGTGAATGATGATATCGAGGAGCCTTGCCACAGTTAATCCCTGCTCTATGTGCATGCCCATGGGCAGCGTGCTGGTCTTCCGGGGAATCGAGGGCTGTATGCCCATCTTCCACGGCTCGCAAGGATGCAGCACCTACATGCGCCTCTACCTGGCCCATCACTTCCGCGAGCCTGTGGACATTGCTTCCACTGCGCTAAGCGAGAAGGGGGCAGTCTATGGAGGATCTGCCAATCTTATGCAGGGTCTGAAGAATGTTATAAAAGGCTACAACCCGAAGGTGATAGGCATCGCCACCACCTGCCTGGCTGAGACCATCGGGGATGATGTGCCCCAAATAGTCCGCGAGTTTCAGGCCCAGGAACCCCTGGCAAAGGATGTGATCATCATCCCCGTATCGACACCCAGCTATGCTGCCTCTCATGAAGTTGGATATCGGGTGGCTCTCAAGGGTCTGGTCCAGACGTTGGCCAGGAAATCAAAGCCCAACGGACGGATCAACATGCTGGTTGGGTCCATCATCTCGCCGGCGGATGTTCGTTTTCTGCGGCGGCTCTTCGATGACTGGGGCCTGGGATATATCCTGATGCCGGACATATCCGAGACCTTTGATGCCGCCCTCAGCCGGGATCTGCCCCTCATCCCCCGGGGCGGAACGCCTCTTGAAGATATCCGGGACTGCGCCAACTCAAAAGCGACACTGACCATCGGCGGATGGGTGCAAGAGCCGGGAGCGGGAGACTATCTGGAAAAGGAATTCAAAGTTCCCCATGTTGCCCTGCCTCTGCCCATAAGTTTAGAATTTACCGACCGTCTGGCTGCAAATCTGGAAGAGCTGACGGGGCTTTGCATGCCGGAGAGCTATGAACGGGAGCGAGGGCGGTTGCTGGACTCAATGGTCGATGCTCATAAGGTTCTAGCTGATGTTAAGACGGCGGTCTACGGTGATACCGAGATGGTCCTGGGCATAACCCGCATCATGATGGAGCTGGGCATGAAGCCGCAGATAGTGGCCACGGGCGCCGCCAATCCTGCGTTTGCCGAAAATGCCGCGGAAATTGCACCCGGATCCAAGGTTTCCATGGGGGCTGATTTCTCGCAGATCGCAGAGGAGGCGGTGAGCCGGGATATTGAGCTCTTGGTAGGCCCCTTCACAGGGAGAGGGATTGCCAGAAAAGAGAATATTCCGCTCCTGCGGGTGGGACTGCCCAATCATGATCGCTACG
>JAQTYS010000313.1 GCA_028688175.1 Methanothrix sp.
TGAGGACAGACCCATCTCGGACGAGGAGGCGACCATTCACATATCCAATGTGAGAAACTCCTATGTCAAGGATCTGCGTCACCTTTTCTCGATTCGCGATATTCTTAAAGCCAAGATTATTGACGACCGGCAGATGAGGCTTACTACGGGCGATGAGGATCTGGGCGTCATCAAGGCCTACTGCAATCGCTGTCTTGCAGGCCTGGTCAAGAAGGAGAACAAACTGGTCTGCCCCAATTGTGCCAATACCGAGACGCGCAAAATGAGTTCCGCCTATGGTCTGGGAGTGGTTTGATGAATTTGAAGATTATTAAGAAAACAGAGAACCAGGCGGTTATCGAGTTTGTAGGGGAAGGGCATACCATCTTGAATTTGCTGCGAACTGAACTCCTGGCTGATGAAAGGGTACTGATGGCAACCTATGACACCAAATTTCCCATCATGGACAACCCCGTCTTCCGTCTCACGACGTCCGGCATAGACCCCATCGTTGTTCTGAAAGAGGCGACAGGACGCATCATCGGCCAATGCGAGGAATTTTCCAAGAAATATGCAGAGGCTGTTAGGTAGAGAGTAATTTTTACCTGAAGACTCTCTTACTCCTATTTTTTGTAAGGCCTGCGCATTTGCCAAAATAAAGGGGATACGCGGCTGGCTAATAATTTTGACATATTCACTGCTGAAGGCCTCTGTGAAGCCGAGGCTGCAAGATTGCTCAGAGAGGTAGGCTACAACGAGCTGCCTTCCGCCAAACCTCGCTCTGTCTTAGCCATCGCCCAGGAGGCTGCAAAAGAGCCCATGTTTCTCCTCCTGGTAGCAGGCGGGCTGGTTTATAGAGACTATGAGCACACCGAATCCTGCTCTATGGTGGGTAGTGGGCAGCGCCATCGTTTTTCTGGCATTGGCCATCTATGTTCCTTTCATAAGAGAGATTTTCGGCTTTGCCTATCTGCATCACATTGATGTCGCCATTTGTTTTATGGCAGGAATCGCTAGCGTTCTATGGTTCGAGGGTCTCAAGATCATTAATAGATAATTTATCTGAAAATTCTGTTTTTTCCGAAAAGCTTATATTCACAGAAAACCCTGTATTTCCCATAACCGCTTGAGGAAAAAGAAATGACCGCAAAAGATGAGTGTGAATCCTGCTGCCAGCCAAATGAGATAAGCAGTTGCAGCGTGGAGTCGATTGTATCCATTGACGAGAGAGGGCAGATGGTACTCCCCAAAGAGATCAGGGAGAGAGCAAAGATCAAGCCGGGAGACAAGCTGGCTTTGCTCAGCTTGGAGAAAGATGGCAAAGTCTGCTGCCTATCTTTAATCAAGGTAGAAGAGCTGGAATGCATGGTCAAGTCCCGATTGGGGCCGGTAATTAACGAGGCTTTTAAGGAAGAGGCAGGTGGAAAAAATGAATGATCAAGAGCTGAAGAATGCGGTAAAAGAGAGTTACTCGCGTGTGGCAAAGAATGCCGGATCCTGCTGTTCATCAGGCTGCTGCACATCGGCCAAGCCACAGAGTATCAGCAAGAAGATAGGCTACACAGAAGAGCAAATGGGGGACGTGCCTGAGGGAGCGAACCTGGGGCTGGGCTGCGGAAATCCCATTGCCTTTGCCTCCCTGAAAGAGGGTGAGACCGTTCTTGACCTGGGATCAGGGGCCGGTTTTGATTGCTTTTTAGCTTCGAAGATAGTAGGCCCGCAGGGAAAAGTCATCGGTGTCGATATGACGGGGGAGATGGTGGCGCGGGCCAAGGCCAATGCAGATCACGGTGGCTACAGCAATGTGCAGTTTCGGCTTGGAGAGATTGAGGCCTTGCCGGTCGAGGATAATACCGTCGATGTCATTATCTCCAACTGCGTCATCAATCTGGTGCCGGACAAGAAGAAGGCCTTCCAAGAGGCGTTTAGAGTCCTAAGGCCCGGCGGCAGACTGATGGTCTCGGATATCGTCCTTTTGAAAGGGCTTCCGGAGTTCGTCAAGCAATCGATTAAGGCTTATGTGGGATGCATTGCAGGAGCCTTGCCGAAGGATAAGTACCTGGATGCCATAAGATCCGCGGGATTCAAAGACGTCTCTGTAATGCAGGAGTCCGTCTTCCCCCTGGACTGCATGACTAATGACCCTACCGGTCAGGCAATTTTAAAGAGCCTGGACGGATCAACTGAAGAGATAAAGAAAGTTGAGGGATGCATCTCCAGCATAAAGGTCAGCGGCATCAAGCCATAATGAAGGATTTCATTGATGATCGAGATAAACGGCTCATTTGGAGAAGGCGGCGGCCAGATTGTGCGCACCGCAGTGGCCCTTTCCGCAGTGACGGGAAAGCCTGTGCACATAACCAGGATCAGACAGGGCAGGCCCAAACCCGGGCTGGCAGCGCAGCATGCCCGGGCTTTAAGGGCGTTGGCAGAAATTTGTGATGCAAGGACATCGGGTGCCACGCCGGGCTCTCCCGAGATCATCTTCACACCTGGAAAGATTCGGGGCGGCAGGCACAGGATAGAAATTGGAACCGCTGGCAGTGTGACATTGCTCATGCAGTGTCTTCTGCCTGCCCTGCTCTTTGCCGATGAGCCATCTTCTATGCAAATCCAGGGAGGCACGGATGTGCAATGGTCTCCTGCGGTTGACTATTTTAAATATGTTTTTTTACCGGCCCTATCCACTTTCGGGGCCCAAGTGAGCCTTGAGGTTTTGCAGAGAGGATACTATCCACGTGGGCAGGGCGAGGTGCTCTTGCAGGTAGAGCCTGCGAAGCTAAAAGCATCTTACATGAATAACAATCAGAGTACTCAACATGCAGTACAGGGAGTCTCTCACTGCTCCAACCTGCCCGAGCATGTGGCTGTCAGGCAGGCCGAATCTGCGGAGCAGACACTAGCGCAGGCGGGCTTTTCTGCCAATATATATCATGAGGCTTTGCGCCTGCCATCTCTGGGAAGCGGTATCACACTCTGGTGCGGCTACAAGGGAGCGAACTCTCTTGGCGAGAGGGGCGTTCCGGCAGAAAAGGTGGGCAGAAGAGCAGCAGAGGAGCTGATCTTGGAGCTGAAATCACCTGCTACAGTGGACGTGCACCTGGCAGACCAGCTCATCCCCTATCTTGCCCTGGCGGGGGGCAGCTACACAG
>JAQTYS010000314.1 GCA_028688175.1 Methanothrix sp.
GTGCGTGCATGGGGGCGGCCTCATATGTGCGCTGGTACCGATTACATGGCGACGGAGGACCGCCGGGGGGCGAGGGCTCGCATGCCCTCGGAAAGAAGGGCGAGAGGGATCTGGCTAGCGCGTTCAACCAGATGGGAGAAATTGCCATCAGCATACGAACTGGATCGCTAAAATTAATATGGATCTCATGTTTTTATATTATATTTTTAATCTCATCCAAGACATCTTTAACGAAAACTTCTCTGCACTCAAAGGCATTCTTTTCACTGCCGAGATGAAGATGATGCGGGTATGTTTTCATATTGGGCCAGTGGGGTGCATTGTCCCATCTTTGTACCATTTTGTCGCCTTTCCTGACATGGTATGAGTAGCTTCTGAAGTCTCTACCGTGAGACTCATTGATGTGGAGAACGTATCCTCCCTTCAATGAGACTATGGCACGCAGTGCTTGTCTTCCCGGCTCTTGGACTAATACGATTACTGCGATATCGAGAACAATGTCGCTATTTGAAAGGACCTCGAGGATCTCCTGGGCTTTCATGCCTTGAGACCTTTGAGTCTGGTTTCCACGTTTCTCCAGTAGCTTCGAGCCGATTCGTAGCTCTCCCAGATTATGAAGTCGTCCCACTCCTCAAAGGACTCTTCCCCAATCCTTGATTCAATGCGCCTTTTGAAATCATCAAAGCTCATTTTGTGTTTGGCGCACATCTCCGAGATCTTGAAATCGAATTGGCGCATCTTCGATGCAGCCTGATCAAGGACGAGGCATTTCAGGGCATCCTTTTCGTTCTTAAATAGGCCCTCTCTTACGAGCAAAGCTATGGGCTCAAATACATCCCTGGATACCTCGACGGTGTCGTTCATTCTCTCACCTGCTTGAAAAATGGGGCTCTAACGATATAAATCTTAGTGATGATTGGATATGAATATTTGGATTGGCATTCGCTTCCTGCTCCTGATCACAGGCCTGGCTCCGTGCGGCCCACCGCCCGCATGCGTGTGTGGGCGGCCTCGTGCGGCTGCGCTGGGGACCGGGTAGGGGAGGCACATCGGGACGCGTCACCTGCCTCGGAAGAGAGGGCGAGCAGAAGAGGGCTAGCCAGCCTAGCCGGGCAGAGGGACGAGCGTGGCCATCGGCATCGAGCTGTCTGACATCATGCCAAACTCTCAGAATCTTCTTGCCGCATCTGCAAGACTATTGGATACATGTTTAGGTACATTGGCGGAAAATTGCGGCTTGCATATTTTATTATCACCTTAAACCCGAACTTTTCATAAAAACCAAGAGATTCACGTTCCGAGTCTAGTGTCGCGTCAATACTTAAATGTCGTAAAGCATAAAGCATATTAGTTTCATATCCTATCATGGTGCTTTGGCACAACTGTTCCCACCTTTCCCTCTGAAGTCATCTTTGAGAGTCGAATATGACTTCCGGAACCACCGGATATCTCGAATCCGAAGTTGTTACATAGGATATTGATTGTATCATCTCCAGATACCTTCCTAAGTCTTGGCAACCTGTGGCACCTCGAAGGTTGTCACGAAAGCCCTTTTGAGTTCTCTTTCCAAGGGAAACTCCTCAAGATAAAGTTCCGTAGCCTCCTTAAGATTAGCTACGGCCTCTTCGATAGTAAAACCCTGGCTCACTGTCCCAACCTCTGGACACTCAGCGATGTACATTTCCTCTTCCTTGTGAATCACCGCAATTAGAACGAACATGAGATCACAGCCCTATCTTTCCGCATTCAGATAGATAAAATAGGCGGGCCTTCTGGCCCCTCTTTGATGAGAGATTGCTGGTTACCATACGGCCCCGTCCGCGCGTGTGTGTGGGCCGCGGATTCTGCGACTGTGTCGTGGCTTGGTTAAAGAAGCAGGTGCCAAGTGGATTGACAGAATTTTGATGTAAATTGGATTACCGCCCCCCACTCATGGACTATTGCACACATGATCTACTCTCCAGACGGAGCAGCTTCTCCTTCATCTCCCTGCCCCAGGCATATCCGCCCAAGCCCTTCTTGGCGACCACCCGGTGGCAGGGCACGAGAATAGCAAAAGGATTCGCGGCCATGGCCCGGCCCACGGCCCGCGCCGCCCCGAGCCTACCTGCGCGCAGAGCTACCTGGCCGTAGGTCATGGTCTCGCCGCGCGGTATCGCCTGCACCAGCAAATAGATCTGCTTTTGAAAATCAGTACATCCAGACATGTCCAGCTCTGCCCTGGGGCAGGGCGCGCTTCCTTCCAGGTAGGCGGCGATCTCCCCGGTAAGCCTGGATGGCTCAGCGGGCAATTCCTGGGAAAAGTAGATCCTCGTTACCATCTCTCCCTGCTGTTCTACCAGAAGACTGCAGCCCAGAGGCGGAACGAAGGCACCGGACGTCATCGAACTCATCCTTTGATGATCTCGCGGAAGGTCTTGTGGCGGCCCAGCTCGATCATCTCCACAGCCAGGCGAGTGGTGTCCAGGATGGCGATGCTGGAGAGGCCGGTGAAGTGGCCCCAGATCTCCCCAGGATTGACCAGGAGCGTCTTGCCCTGTCTTGTTGTCTCAAAACGATGGTTATGCCCGCGGACCACGACATCATAGAGCTGAGAGGCTACCACGGCCTTTACGAGCGCCTCCTCGGTGCCGTGCATAAGAGCAATCTTCAGGCCGTCCGCCTCGATCTCCCCAAAGTCGCCCAGGTATTCGCCGCCCACGCGGGCGAACTCGCGGGCCAGGCCGACGCGGTCTCCGTCGTTGTTTCCGTAGACCAGCTTGAGGGGAATGCCAAAGCCTTCGAAGGTATAGCAGTTGCCCGAGCCGATCATGTCGCCGGCAAAGAGCACCAGATCCACTTTCCTTGAAGAAAAAACCCGCAGAGCATCCTTGACGCCCTGTATACTGTCGTGGGCATCAGACATAATTCCTATAAGCATCAAACACTGCAAAATCGCATCCCATAATTATATTTTGCCATCCCCCCTCCCCGGCAAAAATGCTTCTTGTGGGCCTTAGGTCCGAAGGGCTTAAGTACAAGGAATAACCTGGTAGCGAGAGGCCCGCCTTAACTCAGCCTGGTAGAGTGCGCGGCTGTAGTATGTCTCGCACCGTAGAGGTGCTACGCGCAGTCACCGCGATGTCCCCG
>JAQTYS010000315.1 GCA_028688175.1 Methanothrix sp.
GCAGGCAGATGGTCGCACATTGGATATTCATCTAAACATCCGGGCAAAGGTAAAGGCTAGTGCCGTAGAGAAAACTGCGATCATTGAGGATGTGATGGTCACCGAGCCCGAGAAGGCCAAAGTGGAAAAAGAACAGGTGCGGATCGATGAAATAATTGAATCACTAAAGGGTGAGCTGGAGACCAGGGGGACCTTAGTTTTAGGTGAGGATCAAATGCCTGTTGGCCGGGTTTTATCCTACAGTGCAACACCTAAGGTCAACAGTACTACCCTAGATGAGAATTGCATTGTTGTTGATGGTGATATAGAATACAAGGTCCTCTACGTGGTGGAAGAGGACCCCGCACCACAGCAGGCCGTTCACACAGAGACCACCGTCCAGGAAGACTTGTATAGTGAGTGGTCCGAATGGCAGCAGGAAACACGGCTTCCAGCGGTGAAAGAACGGGTCGCTGTTATCAATTTTGCTGGTGCTTCACCCTTCGTTTGTCGGATGGAGACGTTGAAAACGAAGGAAGGCATGCGCTTTCATCCCCGAGTAACGGTGCGAGAGGTCATGGTGCAAGGGCAGGGACGGGAGCTTGACGTTTCCTGCAGGATGGATATTGCCGGTAATACCATCCATCGCCACAAGGTTACCCTGGTTAAAGACGTTATCTCTAGTCAAGGCAGGGAAGTTGCCGTCCGGAGAGAATACCTACAGGTTACGGAAGTAGGCAGCGAGGGATTGGCACGGCGGAAGGCCGAGCTGTCTGTAGATATCCCGGAGGGTAAACCCTCGGTGGACCAAATCCTGGATATGACTGCCCGTATTTGGCCCGGGGAATACCAGGTACTCGAAGATAAGGTGGTGGCGGAGGCGAGCGTTTTCCTGGAAGCCTTCTACACCCCCCACAACGATGGGGGCTATGCACCAGTACAGACGGTGTCATGGAATCTAGAAAACCAGTTCACCATCGCCATTGAGCTTCCCATTAGTGATACCACCATGCATCCGGATTTGGATTTGACCATTGAGGCGCTTAGTTGGGATCTGGTGACACGGGGTCAGATTGAGGTAAGCCTCATTGTCCAGGCCAACTGCACCTTGAAGAACCAATCCGAGCGGGAAGTAGTTGTGGAATTAGTTCTTGTGGAACCTGAAGAAGAAAGACCCCCATCGTACCGCTTTGTCATTGTGCAGCCGGAAGATACCCTGTGGAAGTTAGCGGCAAAGTACCGCACCACAGTTCAGGAGATCCTAGATGAGAATCAGTGGTTGCTGGAGAAGGATAACCTGGAGCGTCTGGAGTGCGGTTGGAAATTACTGATACCGTCGAGGAAAGTAAGCGAGCTTCGTCCCATCACCTAATAATCGCCTAGCTAGCAATTTGCCTTGAAGACCCCTGTTGTGCGGGGTCTTTTTTCGTTAGGACTTGCATAAGCATTGGCATGGCCCCTCATTGGGTGCTAAACCGTGCTGGAAGGAACTAGAAGCAATGCCCGGGGAAGAAAAGCAGGAAAACAGGCCAAAGGGGCGAACTGTAGAATAGAAAATCTATGACTCACAGTGGATTACTTGGAGGCCTTTTCTATGCGAAAGCAGTTAGTCATTATCCTTGCAGTGATATTATTTGTAACTTGTTCGGGGTTGGCATCGGCCCAGGATTTCGATCTGCCTGCGGGTGCAGCTATTTTAATCGATGCGGATACAGGTCAGGTACTCTTTGCCAAGAACGAGCATGAACAGATGCCACCAGCCAGTATAGTAAAACTCATGACAACTTTACTAGTCCTTGAGGCGGTTGATAGCGGCCGGGCCAGTCTAGACGATGTTGTGATTACAAGCCAGTACGCTAGTCAAGTGGAGGGCTCTAAGGTCTTTCTAGCATCGGGGGAGAGTCACCCACTAGAGAAGATGATGCAAGCGGTCACTATTTACTCAGGGAATGATGCTACAGTTGCCGTGGCAGAATATCTTGGTGGTACTGAGGCCAACTTCGTGCGGCTAATGAACGAACGGGCCCAGGAGTTAGGCATGAAGAACACTTACTTCATTGATTCTAACGGCTTGCCAATTGGTGATCTGGATAATGCTAGCACAGCCTATGATATTGCCCTTTTGAGCCGTGAGGTAGTAAAACACCCCAAGGCCCTGGAATGGTCTTCCACCGAGTTTGCTATTTTCCGTGAGAAGCCCCGCTTTGATATGCCAAACCGGAACCGGCTCATTAAAGCCTATCCTGGGGCCGATGGCTTGAAGACCGGATATACTAGTGCTGCTGGTTACTGTTTGGTTGGGACCGCGAAAAAAGGAGATCTGCGACTGATTTCCGTGGTGTTGAAGACCGACAGTGATGACGAACGGCTTCAGCAGACCATGCGATTATTAGACTATGGTTTCAGCTTTGATTACCGGGATGTTGTAAGTCAAGGTAAACTCGTTGGGCAATTGGATGTGCTTGGCGGACGGAGTCAGAAGGTAGACATGGCCGCCGGTGAGGATGTACGTCTACTGGCAGCACGTGGTGAACGGGATCCATTTGAAGTGCAACTTGTGATGAAAGAGGCTTTACAAGCGCCGATCAACAAAGGGGACGTTGTGGGTACTATGACCATCAGCTATCGGGGCAGAGTAGCTAAGGAGCTCCCTGTGGTTGCCGCTGAAGAAGTGGCCCGGGCTGGCTTTTTTACCCGTTTATTGCGAACCATATCCGGATGGTTCAAGTAATTACCGGAGTGAAAAACTTGGATGAACTTACGGTACGTGCCTATGCAAAGATAAATCTAGCTTTAGATGTCCTTGGCAGACGGGAAGATGGCTATCACGAGATCCGATCGGTGGTCCAAACCATAGATCTATATGATCGAATTCGGCTGACACTAAAACAGTCTCAGGCCATTGAACTTGTGTGTAAGGGGGACGGTGTTCCCAGTGGGAACACCAACTTGGCCTATCAAGCGGCACAGCTTCTGCAGGAGCGAACCCACACATTGAAAGGAGTTCGCATAGAGCTAGAGAAGAACATTCCCATTGCGGCAGGGCTTGGGGGTGGCAGTGCTGATGCGGCGGCTGTGATTAAGGGACTTAACGTCCTTTGGGAATTAGGACTTGAAAAATGGGAAATGCTCAGACTATGTGAGG
>JAQTYS010000058.1 GCA_028688175.1 Methanothrix sp.
AGCTGAAGTTATTCGAGGGAGCTATAGATATAAAAAACAGCCTCATCAAGGTTTCATCCATCGAAACGGAATATTCTGATGCTCATGGATATTTTGGGGGTTTCTATAAACTGGTCGGGACGGGTGAAACCGACTCACGTCTTGATGAAGGAATTAACGTCCTAAAGAGTATGAAAGATGTTCTAATTCAAATTCTTAATAAACAAGATGAGACCACTCGCGAGATAAAGGAGACGAATAGAAACCTAGGCAGCAAAATGGACCAGATGCTGGACAAACAGGATCAGATGCTGGACAAACAGGATCAGATGCTGGACAAACAGGATCAGATGCTGGACAAACAGGATCAGATGCTAGGCAAGCAAGATGAAACCATTTCCGGGATCAAGGACATAAACAGCAAGATGGACCTTACTTTGAACAAACAGGATCGTATGCTCGAAAAACAGGATCAGATGCTGGGCAAACAAGACGAATCCATTTCCGAGATCAAGGACATGAACAGGAGCATAAATGATAAGATGGACAAGGTTCTGGACAAGAGCGATATCCTTGAGCTGAAGAGCGATGTGGCTGAAATGAAGTCAGCTCTCAGGGCCAAGGGAATAATTTAGCTATATTTCTATTTTAACTTTGTTTGGTATTTTCGTTTTCTCTTGAGTCTTCGGCTCACCCCTCTGTTTTGCGTCTGCGCTTGCTCTCCTGGCCTTGCAGCCCTTTGGGTGGCGGCCAGGCGGGCCACGGCTGCAGCCGTAGCGGCTCACGGGCGCGGGAGCACGTGTGGGCGGGGGCGGCGCGATCGGCCAGAATCCAAAATTGAAATCATCCTTGCCGATAAATATTAAAGGCTTGGGCATCCTATATCTGATTGAGAAAAATGACAAACCTCGCTAGGTTCGTTGAGCAATTGCCTCTTGACATCCAAAAAGAAGTTCTAAGCTATGCGGAATTTTTGCTGGAGAAAAGATCCAAAAAGAAGCAAAAGGTGCCGGCTTTTGATTGGGAAGGTGCTCTCGCAGATCTGGGAGAACAATATTCCTCTGTAGAACTCCAGCACGAGATTGGAAAGATGCGAGGAGCTTAATGTACCTCCTGGACACGAACATATTTTTGGAAATCTTGCTGCAAAGAGAAAAGAGCAAGGCCGCCAAGCATCTGTTTATCGCAAATCCCTCCAACGATCTTTTTATAACGGATTTCTCACTTCATTCCATTGGTGTTTTCCTTTTCCAAAGAAATCGATATGAAACCTACGTTCGCTTCGTGAAGGATGTAATAATAAAGACCGGGATAACTGTGATAGGGTTAGATCCGGAAGAGGTTCTCGCTCTGGCAGAAGTTTCGAAAAGGTTCCGTTTGGATTTTGATGATTCTTACCAATACGCCGTCGCACAGAAGTACGCCTGCAGATAATGAGCTTTGATGCAGATTTTGATCGCACTGAAAAAGGACGCAAGATACCAGAGTTAAAATAACAATTTAATCCTGGAGTTTGTGGATTCTTCCGGCCTTGGGTTGGCAAGCAGGCGCTCGCTACTTCCGGCTGCGCTGTTGATGACGGCCAGGCGGGCACCGGCTGCGGCCGTTGCGGCTCACGGGCGCGGGAGCCATGCGAGCGGGCGAGGGCGCGGCGGTCGGCCCGGCCCCGGTTGTGCCATGGAGCCCAGGTGGCCGGGGATACTGTCGGCCTAGATAGAGGCCCTTGGGATTGATCGTATTAGAATAGCAGTTCTCCGTCCGTTCGTCCTCTGTGCTCTCTGCGACTCTGCGGTTTTATTCCCGTAAACCCTAGAGCTAAATTATTCAGCTACGATTATTAACCGCAGAGGACGCAGAGACGCGCAAACTTCCTTTGATTTCCATTCCATCGACTCATAATGACGCATGAGACTTCAAGCTCTCCATTTCCTTGGCTTGCCAGCAGGCGCTCGCTCTTCCCGGCCTAGCAGCCCTGTGGGTGGCGACCAGGGTCCCGGTGCCCGGCTGCTGCCGATCGCTCACTGGCGCAGGAGCATGCGGGCGGGGACTCAGGAAAGCCAACGATTATTGATAGGAAAAGCCAAATACAAAAAGAGATGAAATGTATTCAATGAAGCGGCTCACAGCATTTGTCTCAGGCAAGGTCCAAAGGGTAGGCTACAGGGCCAGGGTTATCCAGTTGGCCAATGGCTTGGGTCTAAAAGGCATAATCGAAAACCTGAGCGATGGAAGAGTTCGAATCATTGCAGAGGGCGATGAAGAAAAGATAAAATTATTCGAGGGATCTATAGACATAAAGAACACCTTCATCCAAGTCACTTCTATTGAAAAAATATATTCACAGCCTTATGGCGAATTTGGCAGCTTCTATAAACTTGTAGGAACGGGGGAAACTGATTCTCGCCTGGATGAAGGGATTGGCGTATTAAAAGACATGAGAGATCTGCTCATTTCGATTTGTAGCACGCAGAAACAAATGCTGGGCAAGCAAGACCAAATGCTCGGCAAGCAAGACCAAATGCTTGGCAAACAGGATGAAACCCTTTTTGAGATCAAGGACATGAACCGGAGCCTAAACGATAAGATGGACAAGGTTCTGGACAAAAGCGATATCTATGAGCTGAAGGGCGATGTGTCAGAGATGAAGTCAGCTCTGAGGGCGAAGGGCATTATTTAGGTTGATGGCCTCAATTGAGCGGATGCGGCTTCAAGCATGCCTTTCTGCCAGGAACCAAAGGCCATGCAGTGACCGAGCCTTGGGTTGGGGCTGTGGGCAACAATTAATTGGGGGAATTCTGCCTCAGTTTCCGGATTGTCCGATGAAAATGTGGAGATATTTTTAGAGACCTTCTTGCAGTTCCATCCGGCCAACAGGAGCCTGGCGGCGCTCGCCCTACCGGCCTGGCAGCGCTGCGGCAGGCGGCCAGGCGGGCCACGGCTGTGGCCGTTGCGGCTCACGGGCGCGGGTGCACGCGCGGGCGGGGGCACGGCGGTCGGCCAGGCACCGGTTGTGCCATGGAGCCTAAGTGGCCGGGGATACCAGTGGACTGATAAGAGGCCCTTGGGATTGATCGTGCCGATATTTCGGGAGGAAGTGGGAAAGTCAGGAATTGCCCAGTTTTGATTTAATAGTAGGTTCCTTCAAGGTTTCCAGATCTTCAAATCCGTAACTCTCTTGAAATCGGCGTCATTGGTTGCCAGATTTGTCAATCCATTTCGTCTCATAATCGCAAGATGGGCGGAATCCATCGCTAACAAATGATATTTCATTGATAGATCCACAAACTCCGGAAAAATCTGCCCATCTAATATTGTAATATTAATACTATTTAAGATATCCATCTCATCCCATAGATCACATAATTCATTTATGATTTCCTGTTTCTGCTTGAATAGGTTATTAGCAGCTGCCGCCTGGACCCCGAACTTATTCACGATCTCAGACATCATCAGCTTATGAAAGACCTCATTTAGGACAAATGCCGAGCAATAGCCATGTATTTCTTCTTGATCCACTCTGTTCAAAAAATCCCGGCATGCTCTGCCAAATGTGGGATGGTCAAAGGCTGAGTATAGGAAGATGTTCGCATCAAGAAATATGCTCTCTCCATCCGGCAATTGAGATAGCTTCAATCCAAGATCTCCATACCGATTATCTCATCAGCGATCTTTTTGTCTATTGCCATCTTTCCATGGAATTTATCTACCAGGTTTCGCTGAACTTTGATCTGCACCTCTTCACCCTCATTTAAATGCAGATCTTGATAGGGTTTAAGGACCTTATCCTCATATTTGGCCCGGACTGTCACACTCATCTTAGCTCACCATACAGGGTTTCAGTTCTAAATCTATAAAGGTTATTGCATTGTCTCTGATCTTCCCTCAACCATCATAAGTCAGCAGCCGCTTGTCATTCGGGTTAAGTTGTGGGTGGCAGCCAGGCGGGCCACGGCTGCGGGCAGTTGCGGCTCACGGGCGCGGGAGCACGCGCGGGCGGGGGCGGCGCGATCGGCCTAGCCCCAGATATGCCATGGAGCCCAGGTGGCCAGAAATACCTGCAAACTGATAAGAGGCCCCTGGGATCGATTGTGCCAATATTTATTGAGGAAGTAGGGGTAGCAAGAATTGCCCAGGTGTCATTTGTTGCTCAAATTCCTTCAAGGTTTTCTGATCTTCAAATCAACAACTTTCCTAAAATCAACGTCGTTGGTTGCCAGATTTGTCAATCCATTTCGTCTCATAATTGCATGATGGGTGGAATCCATAGCTAATCAAACTGCGTGTGGTCTCTCCACCCAGAAGGAAGGGGTATTCTTCGGGCCACACACCCTCACGCTCGATTTTATGGAATCCATAAATCGTCGAGCATTCGTTGACCTGATACCTTTGATCCAAATAATCGTACCTCCCTTTTCGGTTCCCAGAGAGTTCTTGTTAATCAAATCTAAGAAAATATGAAAACCAGACAAGAGTTTACTTCGTCCCTAACCTGAAGGTCGGGATATTCGTGACCCTCCACCCTCCCTAAGTAATAAAATTACTTTTGCAGCTTTGTAAGATATTATGAGAACAACCAGGATTCGATTACTTTCGCACCGCACTGATCTAATTTAAATAGTATCTAATCGTAAATACAAATCAATGGCACGAAAAGAGAGACATGTCGTCAAAAACCCTGAAGGCGGTTGGGACGTTAAGAAACCTCATTCTGAGCGAGTATCAATTCATGCAGATACGAAAGCTGAGGCTGTTTGCTGCGCACGAGAGATATGCATAAACCAGAAAGCTGAATGTGTTATCCATGGCAAGGACGGAAAGATTCAGGATTCCAATAGCTATGGTAATGATCCATGCCCACAGAAAGATAAGAAGTAAGAACTTCTGTGATATCATCTCCGCAGCTGGCAAATTCGAAAAGATGTTTCATTTGGTAAATGGAGAATTATGGCGTTAAATTATGAGTACTTGGATGATAGGACACGTCAATCTATGCAAAACGAAGTGGATTTTGATATATCAAGAGGAGCACTTTATATTAGCTCTCGCTTGAATCCACAAGGCATAGAAAAGTACCCGTCACTCTTAAAGGAAGCAATTCAGAGCCACGAAGATGCATGGTTTGCAAATGAACTTCGATGCACCAAATGCATGAATGCCACCGAAGAGAGAAGGAAAAGAGGAGGCGGTTTTTCAACGGTAAAAGTTCCAATTACCGCTCCTGATACCCTTGCAGAAGGTGAATTTAATCGGTTCTATGTGCGTGGCCTATGCATTAGAGCATTGGAGGACGGCTTAGCTGAAGTAATGGTCTGCAGAGGCAAGCAAGTTAGCCAACCACGATCAGAATCAGAAGCTATGATAGGAAAACTAATCTCGGCAAAAATGCTGCTAGATGACCTCAGGAAATCTCAAGGAGTTGAACCAGCCCTTGGTCTTCCGCCAGGACCTAATTCGGGTTTAACTGTCCGCTTGCCATAAATCCTCAGTCTTTTTTTCGATAACAAGTAATCGAATAGATAATCCCGATCCAACCTATTCGACGCTCCAGCTGAAGACGTTCTTTATGCTCGGACTGAGTTCTTAATACCCAAAACGTCTTGCCTAAAATGAATCGCATATCGTTGGCGTCTAAATGTTTATTGTTTATGGACCATTCAAACCTAGCCTCAACAACAATAATATAGCTTGGGTGCTATCACATGTTAGGTCCAACTGGCCTTGGGAGGAATTAAGTGAGCGTTCAAGAAGAGGTATTTAATGCATTCTTTGAGAACTTGGAAAGAGAACTGCCTGAATCAATAGTTGTAGCTCTCAGAAACCTACTAGAATCTAACGTTTCTGTTTCAAAAGAAAATATATTTGATGTAATAAAAGAAGGAAGCAACAATGGCAGTGAAACTATCCAAGATTAATATCGAAGCATTTAGAGGAATACCTGATTTAGAATTAGACCTAGATGGGAAGAGCCTTATTATTAAAGGAGAAAACGGATCTGGCAAGAGTTCAATAGTTGATGCTATTGAGTTATTCTTTACTGGAAAAGTTTTGCATTTGAACAGCGTGCGTGGTTTATCGCTGCATAACCATGGCACTCATGTCAATTATAAACCGGAGGATGTTAAAATCTCCCTAACATTTAATCCGGGTAATATTACAATGATAAGAACGTTTGAATCTTCTTTTTCTATCCCAGAGAGTCTGGAGCCTTTCTTCAAAATAACTAATAACGGGACATTTATATTACGCAGATCGCAGCTGTTAGAATTTATTTCAAGCCAACCGGCAGAGAGATTCAGGGCTATTGGTAGCATTATCGGCATCGAGGCATTAGATAAACTGGAACTTGAAATGATGAGATTGCGTGATGAACTAGAGGGCAATGTAAATTCCAAATTAGGGCAGATTAATGGCTTATATCGTGAGATATCCGAGATCCTTGGCAAAAAAGTCACAGATCAAAGTGATATTCTAAGAGCATTAAATGAATTACTAAAAAATGCAGATTTACCTCCAATTGGATCCTTGGATGAAGCAACGGTGCATGCAGAGAGAATGCTTAAATCAATTAAAAGGGCTGACCAATTAGATAAAATAAAGACGCTAAATGAATTAATTGAGTTAACTAAAGAACCTTTTGGTTCTGAAAGTCTATTTTCTGATTTATCATCTATTAATGATAAAATTAAGCCGCTTTTAAATAGAAACGCAGATCTTTCATTAAAAAATTTATTGGAATTAGGAAGTCAGATAATCCTCGAAAGAAATTTGACTGTATGTCCCATATGCGAAAATATGATCGATCCAGAGAACCTGTTGAAGAATATCCAAGAACGCGTAGATGTCCTAAGTAAGCTCTCAGATGATGCTTCAAAAATCAGGATGATCTCTGTTCCACTAATATCAACATTAAAAGATATTGATTCAAAAATTGAATTACTTGAATCTAAAGCTGCTTATTTTGAACCATTAAGAGATGAAACAATTATTCTTCACGAAAAAGGACCATTTTTTAAAGGTCTTATTGACGGCACTAAATCTGCAATAGGTCTTTCATGTGAGATACCTTTGAATGAAATAATAAGTATTATTGATATTATTAATGCTTCCATGATAAATACACATGGGAAGGGCAAAGCGCTACTGGACCGTATTGATCTCACAGCGGAAGAAAAAAGAGTGCTAGAAATTGCCCGCATAATCGATCAAATTCGAAGTAAATCTGCAGATATTTCAAGGATAACAGATAGACTCTATTCTTACCAAGCCTATCATTCGGCATCTAAAAAAATTTTTAACGAATTCTCTGATGCTAAGAAATCCAAAATACAAGAGGTATATGACATCATAGGAGAGGATATAAAGAGATTCTATTCTACTTTGCATCCAGGTGAGCCTCATAAAAATATAGAATTAATAGTTGCGACAGGAAGGAGAGCAAGCACAGAATTAAGGATAGAGTCTTTTGGTCGTAAGGGTGAGGACCCACGGGCATTAACAAGTGAAGGACACCTTGATTCTTTAGGATTATGCATTTTTTTGGCTTTTGTTAAAAAATTTAATCAGGATTGCTCTTTAATTATTTTAGATGATGTGGTTACTACTGTAGATAGTAAGCATCGTAACCATATTTGCAGGCTGTTGATTGAAGAGTTTCAAGAGAAACAAATGATTGTTACAACTCATGATAATCTGTGGTATGAACAATTGCACCAACATCAGATAGCCTATAATATAACAGGCAATTTTCATAATTTAGTTATAACAAGTTGGGACATAAGCAATGGACCCAATATTAGACCTTATAAGCTTAGATGGGCAAAAATACAGGAAAAAATTAGCTCTTCAGACAAGGTAGGTGCAGGGAATGAGGGTAGACAATATCTCGAATGGATTTTAGAAACTATATGTGAGATAACATTAACACCCGTACCATTCAAAAAAATTGGAAGATATGAGATACGGGATTTATTGCCTTCTGCCAAAAAACGGTTATTTAATGACCTCTTAAGAGATGATGATTTCAAAAGCAAAATCGAAGAAGCTTTTCGTCATTTGGAGTGCAATATAAATCTTGCGAATTTACTTTCCCACAATAATCCACTAAGCGAAGAAGCATCTATCGATGAAGTTAGGCTTTTTTGTGAGGCAGTAAATAATATTCATAATCTATTTCTCTGCACCAATTGTGGCAAGGTACTTAAATATTATCAAGATATAAAAGTATTAAGATGCTCCAATCCTCGATGTCAAGACCCTCTCGAAATAAGAACGAAATGATTTAGCCTAGATCGTGGCAAAACCCCTCACGATTCATTTTGACACATAGCTGTAAGATGGTAATCGACAAACGTGGAGACAAATTGATTAAAATATAAATATTTATATCATTAAAAGAAAGACCTGTCGTTAAAATCTCTCCACCCACGAGCGCCCGTATCCGCTTCTGCACGTTTCACGCCGATCCAGTAGTAGTACCCGTGAACTTCATTGAAACCCTCAGGCTCTAGTCATTAAAACATGAAGAAATCTCTATCAAGATCTCCCCCATCTTCCCTCTCCATCTCATCCCTTCATCCCCTCCCTCATCCGATAAATTGATAATGCCACCCTGCCAACCATACCCCAGCTAACCAGAGGTGTACCTGAATTGAAGATAATCGGTCTTTCCGATCCTGAAGTAGAGGCCAGTCTGCGCGCCGCCGGCATCGGCATGTCCGTCACGGAAGCGCGCACCATTGCCGGGGTGCTGGGCCGCGACCCCACCCTCACCGAATTATTCTGCTATGATGCCATGTGGTCCGAGCACTGCTCCTACAAGAGCTCTCGCGCCACCCTCAAAGAATTCCTTCCTACCGATGGCCCCAATGTGGTTATGGGCCCTGTTGAAGACTCCGGAATTGTGGCCATTGACGACAAATGGTGCGTCGTCATCTCCCACGAGAGCCACAACCACCCCAGCCAAGTCCTGCCCAATGAAGGCGCAGCAACCGGCATCGGCGGCATCGTACGCGATGTCAACTGCATGGGTGCAACCGTTGTCGCCACCGCCGATCCCCTGCGCTTCGGCAATCCCTACGGCCCCAAGGCCAACAAGGTGCGCTGGGTGGCAGAGGGAGTGGTGGACGGAATCTGGCAGTACGGCAATGCTCTGGGCGTTCCCAACATGGGCGGAGACATCGTCTTCAATGACAGCTTCGATGATAACTGCCTGGTCAATGTCGTCTCTATCGGCATAGTGCGCCGCGACCAGATCATCCGCTCCCGCGCTCCGCCCCTGGCAGGAGAGAAGGGCTACGATGTCATCTTGATCGGCAAGCCCACCGACTCATCCGGCCTAGGAGGCGTCACCTTCGCCTCAGAGGCTCTGCGAGAGGAGGACGAGGAGACCAACCGCGGCGCGGTGCAGATCCCCGATCCTTTCCTTAAGAATGTGCTCTTCAAGGCCAACGACGATCTCTTCAAGCTCGTCCGGGAGTCGGGCATCGAGATCGGTTTCAAGGATCTGGGCGGCGGCGGCTTTACCTGCGCCACATCTGAGATGGGCTCCTCTGGGGGCTTTGGCATGGAGATCAACCTGGATGACATGCACAAAGCAGCCGATTTCCCAGCAGAGGTTTTGAGCATCGCTGAGACCCAGGAACGATTCCTGATCATCTCCCCACCGGAACTTCGCGAAAAGATCCTCAAGATCTACAACGAGGACTGGGATCTGCCCAACGTCTACGAGGGCGCAAGAGCCAGCGTGGTGGGAAAGATCAATACCGGTGACCGATTCACGGTTAGCTACAAGGGTGAGATGGTCTGCGATGTGCCAATCAAGCACCTCACAGAAGGCATCCGCTACAATCGTCTGGAGTTGCCGCGCACCCTCCACGTGGAGGAACCGGATGCATCTGAGCCCACGGACTACAATGATGTGCTTCTGAAGATCCTGAGGTCGCCAAATATCGCTTCTCGTGAGCACGTCTACCGCTACTATGATACGGAAGTCATGGGAAGCGCCGTGATCCGGCCAGGTGAGGCGGATGCCGGCCTGATTGCGCCGGTGCGGGGCGAGAAGTTTGGCATTGCACTGGCTGTCGATTCCAATCCCTTCTACGGGCGCATCAGCCCCTACTGGGGCGGGGCGACTGCCGCCGCGGAGGCCATGCGAAATGTGGCTGCCATTGGCGCAGTTCCTTCGACCCTCACCGACTGCCTGAATTATGGCAATCCCGAAAAACCGGAGGCATTCTGGGAGTTCCGGGAGGGCGTAAAAGGCCTGGCTGAATCCTGCAATAAGCTCTATCTCAAGGGTTACGAGGACCAGCAGCAGCCTGTTCCCATAGTTTCCGGCAATGTCAGCTTCTACAACGAATCGCCTGATGGATCGGTGGACCCGTCACCTGTGGTGGCCTGCGTGGGCATCATGAAAGACTTTTCCAAGGCCATTACCATGGATCTGAAAAAAGCCGGCGACAAGCTCTTCCTCATCGGTCCCAGGTTTGACGAGCTGGGCGGCTCCGAATACTACCAGACAATTCTGGGAGTGACGGGCGCTAATGTGCCCATCGTTCGCTTCGACCTGGAGAGGAACATGATCTATGCAGTCATCGATGCCATTGATGAAGGTCTTCTGGCTGCAGCTCACGATATATCCAACGGCGGCCTGGCAGCGAGCCTTTGCGAGATGGCTCTCACCCGGCCGGCTCGGTTTGGATTCGAACTGGATTTGGACAGAGTGCAGAGCGGCGACAATTGCATGAGATCTGACAAGCTGCTATTCTCTGAATCCTCCGGTTTCGTCCTTGAGGCAAAAGCCGGCAGCGAGCCCCGGCTGATTGAGCTTTTAAGGAGATATGATCTGGAGTCGATGCAAATCGGCAAAGTGACAAGCAAGAGACGGATTGTGATGTCAAGAGCAGGCGAGTGTTTAGCTGATCTGGACCTGGACGAGGCGAGGAATGCTTGGATGTCCGGCCTTGTGGAGGCGATGAGATGAAGATAGCTGTTTTGCAGTTCCCGGGAACGAACTGCGAGTTTGAGACGCTGGTAGCCGTGAAAGCTGTGGGCATGGATGGCGAGCTCTTTCGCTGGAACCGACCAGCCGGCGAGCTATCCGGTTTTGATGGATTTGTCATACCAGGTGGCTTCTCCTACCAGGACCGGATCCGGGCCGGAGTTATAGCCTCCAAAGAGCCGGTCATGAGCGCCTTAAAAGAAGAAGCATGCAATGGCAAACCCATCCTAGGCATTTGCAACGGATTTCAGATTCTGGTGGAGACTGGACTGCTTCCCGGCAAGAGCAAAGGATATGAGAAAGAAAGCGACAAAAGCGACAAAGTTGGCTGCATAGGTAGCAGCAGCACCAAGGCATCTCTTCATGTGGATATGGCTTTAGCCCAAAATGTGATGGTCTCCCAGGGAAAGATTGTACGGCGGGGCTACTACTGTGATTGGGTCAACCTTCGGCATGAATCGCCATCCAAGAGATGCAGCGGCTCATTTGCCATTGAAAGAGGAGCGCTGCTCAAGATCCCCATCGCCCATGGCGAAGGAAATCTGGTCACAACCACTCCTGGATTAATAAAGAAGCTCAACGACGATGGACAGGTGGTCTTCCGCTACTGCGATAAGAACGGACGAATCATAAATGAGTTTCCATTCAATGTTAACGGCAGCACGGAAAGCATTGCCGCCATCTGCAATGAGCAGGGGAATGTTCTGGGCATGATGCCTCATCCGGAAAGGGCTTTTTTCGCCTGGCAGCTTCCTGCCTTCGATCCGAGAAAGCAGCGGACCGATGAGCCTGGTCCCGGTAGAAGAGTATTCGAATCCATGAAGCGCTATATCGAGGTGAACGCATGAGCACGAACCAGAAGATCAATCTGCGTGTCTGGCTTAAAATACCCGATGCCGAGGCGGCCACCGTTAAGAACACGCTCGTCCGGCGTATGGGCTATAAAAATGTCCTGGCCGATGTCAAGAAAGAACGTCTGTTTTCCATCGAGGTAGATTCCGGGGACCCGGCGGAGCTGGCCAAGAGCTTTGCCAAAGAGCTGGTCAACGAGAACAAAGAGAGCCACATAGTTCTTGTCGACGAGCTAAAATTTGAGGAGGGCTATGTGCCGGTCAAGGTCGCTCTGCATATTGAGGACGGCGAGGCCATCAGCGTCCGGGAGCGGCTGCGCAGCCGTCTGGGCTTCGAGAATGTGGTGGATGTGAAGAAGGCTACCGTCTGGAAGCTCTACTTCGATACGCTCAAGCCGGAAGCGGAGATGGCGGCCAGGGAGATTGCACAGCGGCTGCTCATCAACCCACACAAAGATAGCTACGAGATAATGAGCTAATCATTTTTATTGGATGACTGGGCTGCATAAGCCCTACTCTTTTTATTAAATCTTAATCCAGTTATACTACACCCAGGGCAAAGGGCAATATATCCAGCACCGTCAGAGCGATTATCGCTGCCATCCAGTAAAGAGGCCTATTGAAATACCAGGTCCTGCTTGTGCGGGCATAGATGTAGGCAATATAGGGGAGAAGCGGCACAAAGGAGATCAATGGATGGGGCTCCAGCTTTAGGATAAAAGAGAAGATATAACCCTGGCAGAGGAGACAGACAACAGTTACCAGCCCGACTTTGGCTTGGTTGTTAATTCTCATAAATCCCGTTCTCTGCATTCCCCATTAATAAGCCTTTCATGGCCTCATCTTTAGCGGCTATTTATCGCCTCAGCATAGATAGCAGATCCTTAAGAGACGAGGCATTGAGCACATCCTTCTTTTCAAGCCAGCCCCGTCTGGCAACATTC
>JAQTYS010000316.1 GCA_028688175.1 Methanothrix sp.
GTGTCAGGGACGAGGTAAAGGGTGCACGAGAGGATATCAAAGGTGTCAGGGACGAGGTAAAGGGTGCACGTGAGGACATCAAAGGTGTCAGGGACGAGGTAAAGGGTGCACGTGAGGACATCAAAGGTGTCAGGGACGAAGTAAAGGGCGCACGTGAGGACATCAAAGGTGTCAGGGACGAGGTAAAGGGTGCACGTGAGGACATCAAAGACGTGCACGAAGCCGTCCAAAATGTCTGCCAAGCGGTCAATAATATGGGTGAGATTCTGGCTGAGAAGATAGATGATGCCAGAGATGAGGCCATAGGCGAAATCAAAGAGCTTCGCTCCGATTTGAGAGATGATCTGAAAGAGAGACTGATCCGGATGGAAGCTGATATTTCACAGATAAAAGCCAAGAGCAGCCTCTAAGTACTTTTTTCGTTTTCAGGAAAATCCAGACCTATTAACCAGCCCGCGTTCGGATATCTTGATATCCCCGTCCCTAATCCCAGATAACCCATGCCCGTACTTTCCATAGTCGCCTGCCGAATGCAGGAGGACGAGCTAGTCTACCTGCTCTCAGCCGACCGAGAGG
This sequence comes from Methanothrix sp., assembly GCA_028688175.1. Taxonomy (GTDB): domain Archaea; phylum Halobacteriota; class Methanosarcinia; order Methanotrichales; family Methanotrichaceae; genus Methanothrix. Next base: position 577 of record JAQTYS010000316.1, read on the forward strand.
TCCGGGAGCTTCTCCTCGTGGACGGGATGCAGTCCCTAAACATCTCCGCAAAGCTGAGGGCGCAAAGCCGCCCTCACCTCCTGCTGGGCCTGGACAAAATAGCCCCGCACCTCCGGGAGCGGCTGAGCAGGTCAGGCGGCATCTTTTCTCGCAGCAGCACCGGCCCCAAAACCAAGGAGCTTGTCGTCGTGGTCAGCCCGCTTCCTCTCGGTCTGCACTCCGACCTGGAACAACTCAAGGCCGCAGTATATGATAATATTCGCAGCCTGGCCGCATTCTCGGACGGGATACTGATCTTCTACGGCAAATGCGGAAACGCTCTGGCCGATCTGGAACAGGACCTCGCCGACCTGGCCTGTCCGCTCTACTTCCTGACCGATGAACGGGGCGAGAGAATCGATGACTGCATAGCTCTTGCCCTGGGCGGAAACGAAGACTACGATCGAACCCTGGCCGAGCACCAGGACGTGGCGCTCTTCATGACCCCCATGTGGGCCTCCAACTGGAAGGCGATGGGGGATGAGGCGGCCTCGGGCAAGCGCCCGGACCTGGGGGCGATGCTGAAGGGAACTGGCATGACCAAGGTGGCCAGGATAGACACCGGCCTGCTCTTCGAGCCGGGGTTCGTGGAGAAGGTGGACAGCTTCGCCCAGAAGTTCGGTCTGCAGAGGATCGAGCTGCCGGGAGGAACGGCCGTAGCCAAAGGCTGCTACGAGAGAGCAAAGAGCTGCCTGGCGGCAGCCCGGCCCGTGATCGCCCGCCCAGGCGCCCGAGTCGACAACTTCAATTCCAAAGGGTGGCTGGAGCCGATGCGGGCCATTTGCCGCATAACACGAAAGAAGTTCCAGGGAGAATGAAGCAGGGGTCTCATTGATGTCACCATAAAATGGATTTCGGCAGGGATGTTGAGTTAGTGCTTACTACTACTACGATCACCACAAAGGCACAAAGTGCACAAAGGACTCACATATCTTTTGCTCTTTCGTCTTCGTGCATTCTTTGTGATCTCTGTGTCTTTGTGGTGAAAATCGTAAACCACAGGTTTAGCCCAATGGTTGATTCATCTGTTCATCCTTTGCAGAAATCGTCGTAGAATTCTTCGAGCGCGCCACCGTCCTTTCCACTTGAGCAGACCAATCACCATAATGGCGAACGCTCTGTCAGCGATGTGGTTCTACCCGCGCAGTCACGTCATGAAATGCGCATTCTAGGCTTCATATGAGATGCTTGAATAGTTCATATGATGTTTACCTTCATATATCTCTGATAGAGTAATTGCTGATATCAAGTTATATCACAGATGGTAGGAGAAGGGTGATAAAAATGACAGCTAACGCGAAATCAGGATTTATATCCAGAAGGATTTGCATGATTTGCATTTCCATCTTACTTACTGCCGGCTTGATGGGCACGGGGGCAGCCGATAGTTTCAGCAGCATTTACAAGAGCCAAGCCCCTCAGACTGCTGTGGAGAGAGCTGAGCTGTTTAAATCGATGCAGAATTCGGATGTGGCTGAGAATCCCCAAAATGCTCTGAATGGGGCTGACCTGTACAAAGCACTTCAGAATCCCTACGATTATAATGATCCTCAAGCAGCATTGGAGAGAGCAAGTACATACAGAGAGCTTCAAAAGAACAACGCCATCTACTCCAGCTCTCGCATTGATGATAACTGGCCCTACTGGGCCAATATGTGGCTGAACGGGCCTCAGGGCATCAGCGGTGCTCTGGATGATGCAGCTGTATATTCCGCATTGTCCAATCCTTATGCATTCAATGATCCTCAAGCGGCATTGGAGCTGGCCAATACATACAAAGAGCTTCGAAAGTACAATGGCATTTACTCCAGCTCCCGCATCGATGATAACTGGTACTACTGGAGCAACATGTGGCTGAATGGACAATAAAACTGAAAATAAAAACGAAAGGCTCAGATCAGATCGGCCCCTCTTTTATTTTTATATAGCATATTATGAGTTCGATCAGAACTCCAGCAGACTCCTCTGCACCGGTGCTGCCAGGAGCTTTACCTCCTTGCGCCACTCTCCGGGCGGCGTTCTGATCCGCCTTTCCATCTCCGCCAGTGCTTCGCCAAGACTGGCAAAGCGCACGGGAGACGAGCGCATGGCAGCTCTGGCAACTTCTCGCACCACCCATACACCCAGAGGGGCCCAATAGCTCTCCGAGATCTCACGCACTGCCAGCACGCCAGCCTGCTGGCCCCGGTGAGCGAGGTGCTCCAGGACGGCCAGACGCGCTGCGTAGTAGCCACCCGCCAGTGAGCTGTACGCCTTACGGGGCCGCGCATCCTCTCTATCTGCCCCGATGAAGCCCTCTTTTGCCCATACTGATCGAGCCATCCAGATCTCCACCAGCTCAAAGCTGAAGGGCTGTGGCATCAGAAGGATCTCGAAGTGATTTCCCAGGTCTTCGCCTGAGAAGAGGTAGTAGTCATTGACATGGCTGCAGTCCATGACCGTCTCCTTGAGCAGTTTTCCGATCATGTCGTCTGAGGCGGTGATCGACCAGCGCGTCGGAACTAG
>JAQTYS010000317.1 GCA_028688175.1 Methanothrix sp.
TTAGCTCAATATGCAGAGCATTAACGAAGTTTCCTGCTCCCTCAAGAGATGTTGCGGCTATGGCTACACTGTAGATGCCCGGCGGAACATTAACATTCCAGTCTTTGGAATATTCATTGCCTGAGGTCTTAATCAGGTTGAGCTTTTCGACCTCCTTACCAGTCGAATCCTTAATGGAAGCTGTGGCCGTGAGCTGCATTTCCGCCTGGTTTTGTTCCTCAGCAGAACCGTTTAAGGCAAAAGCGGCTGTGATCTTAACCATGTCTGATGAGTGTGCCAAAGCTGGAGTAGCATTGATGCTTTTGAGAATTAGTTCAGCTGTCTGAGGTTGCGACTCTGTGCTTGCAGCTTCTGCCTTATCGAATTGTGACGCGGTCTTTCTTACTGCTTTTGGACCGAACTCGACGGGCACGTCGCTTGTTGGTTTTCCTTCAATAAAGTTGTTGGCGCTTTGGGTCCAATCGCCTTCTTTCATGCAAGAGGAACATTCAGCGGATGCAAGAGAAGCCAGTGCAACAATGCTCGCCAGAAATGCCATGCATATGAGATATAAAGTAAACCTTTTCATGTTTTCTCCTCGTATTCTATTTATATCATCTTGGCGCTTAGAAATATCTGGATGGAATAATGGCCGGAGCAAAGAAACCTCTTCGGATTTTGGGGCTGGCAGATCTGCATGACCGCATCGATATGCTGGATAGATTAAAGGGTATTGATGCAGATCTCATTGTCTTTTGCGGCGATCTGCACAATGCATCCAGCAAGATAGCGGCCCGTCCTGCAGCCCTCGCTCTGGCCCGTCTGGGGCACCCGGTGCTCATCATTCCGGGAAATATGGACCATAGAGATGTGGTGCCCGATCTATGGGATGAAGCGGGTCTGCGAATGATACATCGCTCCTCCTTTTGCCTTGGAGACATCGGCTTTCTGGGCATGGGAGGAATGGTGGCCAAAGATCCCCGCCGCCTGGGAGATCCTTCTCGCTACTATCATAATGATATTGAGGTTTATGAAACCCTGGCGGCAGTTTACCAGAATATAATTAGTGCAAGAATCAAGATAGTGGCGGTGCATCAGCCGCCTCGGGGTGTGCAAGATACTCTTTACAATGGGGAAAGCTCAGGATCTGTCAGCCTGCGCCGTTTCGTGGAAGAGTATCAGCCAGACTTGCTGCTCTGCGGGCATATCCACGAGGCACGCGGAATGGGCTTTATCGGCACCACCAGAATTGTCAATGTAGGAGAGCTGCGACAGGGATGCGCCGCGCTCATCGAGATTGGGGACGAGATAACCGTAAATTGGATCTGAGAATGGAAGAAATCGATCGCGGAATAAGGGCCATGCAGGCTTTGCAGAAGCTCCTGCCGCAAGGAGGGCTGAAAAACCTGGGGTCGGTCAAGGAGGAGATGGATGAGATGATCTCCCCGGAGTTCGGGCCCTATTTCCTGGCAAACACAGCATTGCACTTGCTGTCGGTTTGCGAGCGATGCGGCCGGTGCTGCCTGGAGGAGAAGGGCATTGCCGTCTCCATCGATGACTGCCGCAGGATCGCCCGGCACCTGGGGCTTAGTCTGAAGAGGTTCATGAGGGACTACACAAGGCCTCATGATCTGTTGGGTGAACAGGTGGGATCGGCCAGGATGCTCGGAAAAAAAGAGGGCGAGCCCTGTCCATTTTTTGACAACAGCCTGCCGGGCTGTCGCATCCATCCCGTAAAGCCGCAGGTGTGCGTAGCCGCACTTTATCTGACTAAAATGAATCTGCTCAGATGCGAAGAGCAGAAAAAGGTCAATGATTTTCCAATATGCTCTGCTGATGAAAGGCTGAGAGCCAGGATAGCTGATTTCAGATCAAGGCTTGACGAAGATGCGAAAAATGATCTGGAGAGTCTTTTCAAGTCTGCTCGGCCCGAAGTGGAGCTATTCCGCCTTATGCTGCGCCTCAAAGGCATGGAGATCTACTTCGGGAACGAGAGAGCGGCGCTGCTGGCGAGGAGGTTGGGGCTGGCGAGGGTGCCGGGGGATGAGGAGATGAAAGGGACAGCGTTTGTTTATGCATTCAACTTGCTGGATAGTGAGGGGAAAATTGGGGTGATGTAAAGGAAGATAAGTTTGATTATCCATCACATAAACCACACGTCTATCATATTATGAGGAATGCTATGCGACTTTCTATGGATTTAGAGCAACAGGATGTACCAGGTCAGCTTCTCCTGGCTTTGCAGCCCTTCAGGGACAACAAGGCCAATATCATCAGCGTGGTTCATCATAGGGACAGAAAGACACCTCGCGGCATGATCCCGGTTCGCTTCGTTGTGGAGATGGACCGCAGCAAGATCGATGCCGTAAATACCAAGCTCAAGGAGTGCGGCATCTCCGTGGTGCGAGCAGGCGAAGACCACCTCATTGAGGCCGTCTCAGTGGTGCTGATTGGCCAGGTTATGCATAGCGATCTGGGAAATACCGTAAACTGCATCGACTCCATCGGCTTTGCCGAGCTCATGGACGTTTCTCTAACCATGACCGGTGTGGACGAGCCATCTTCCGCCTACTTCTCAAGCCCAATCTTGGCCTTAATCTGAGCTATATCATTCTCGATTCGGAATAGTCTGTCCTCCAAGCTCGGTTTCAGATCTTTACGCAAATCCCTGGTCTCCTTAACGATCTCTTTTTTGGACTCATCCATTTTCTCCACCAACTCGTCTTGCTTTTCAATCATAATATCTTGTCTTTCTATCACTTTGCCCAACATATCCATTGTTCCATCCTGCTTGTCATGGATCAGATCGGTTTTGTCTAGCTGCAAATCTTGCCTGCTTATCATCAAGTCTTGTTTTGAAAGCATGCAATCGAGTTTGCTATTGATCTCATAAAAGCCGGATTTGCTAACCGCAAGTGTCTCTTTTCCAACTGACAGGTTCTCCAATGTTACTGCTAGAATCTCTCGGCTTACATCTACACCCTCTTTGGTTATGACTATGAGCGCTTTTAATTGATCTACGGCGGCGTCAAGTCGTGAATCCGTCTCTCCGCTTTCCACCAATTTGGCAAAGATCTTGTATTCGTCTGTTGCTGCCCTATATTCCTTCTCAATACCCGT
>JAQTYS010000318.1 GCA_028688175.1 Methanothrix sp.
ATTATAAAATAAAGCTTTTTCAGGGCACACCTTTACCCATACTTAGTTAAAAATAAGAGCAAATTAATATTTGGATTTCCGGTTGTACTTGACCTCCGGCAAATCCGGTGAGCTAATAGTAATAGTCGTTGGAATCGCATAACCACCCGTTTCTTTAGCACTAATTATACGACTCATTAGCTCACCTAAATGTGGTTCCAGCCATCTTGGATCATTGCCCGCATTAAGTTCAATCTGCCAATTGTAAAACGAATCGCCCCTCTTTCCGATTGTTATTGAGTGTACTGCGCTACATTTATAAAAAATGTTTATAACCCTGTTTAGGAATTCCGTCCAAGATTCTGGAGAGCCCGCATGAATTCCAGTGGGCGTTTCGAATTTCTGTAGGCTCTCGAAGGGCTCGGTTAGATCCGTTTGGCAATCGCGAAAGTTTATGCGTTCAGTGCCCTTGAGCTGGTTGCACTTGCTGCAAAGCGTTTGAAGATTATCTAGGATATTGTTTCCACCAAAGTACTTTGAAACGATATGATCCACTTCTAAATAACGGTTGTTCTTAGAGCGACAGCATAGACATCCACCATCTCTCTCTTTTACTTGCTGCTTTAATTTCTCGGAAGGTTCCCCTTCCGGGGGCGAACTGGTCTTGACTTTAACTACATGGCTTGCAGGATTAGCTCCATGTCTATGTGCATGGAGTATCCGCTCAACACAAGCATTATATTGGCTCTTGAAAAGCTCATAGGTGATATAGAGCACCTGCCAATAACGATCCTGCCTGTTGAATTCCAACTGCAGGGCATTATCCTCTTGGGTTCTCGATAGATCTTTGGCAATCAAGTCTTCTGCAACCAAATCCAAATCGTGCCGCTTTCTTTCATCGAAATGAAAGAATCGAGGTGCTGTGTTGGTTTGAGCAATATGTCGGGCAATGCTGAATATATCCTGTGAGAGATCTGATCCAAAATGCTTTTGATCGCTTGAGAAAAGAGTCCTTTGCAATTCGGCTATTTCAGAGCGAACATCCTCAAGTTGAATTGATTCATCATAAAATTGAGAATTGGCATTGGTCTGCAATTCCTGAATGAGCTGTTCATAACCATTGGCCTCATTTTCAAATACCATCACCAGACGCTGAACATGCTCGATCTCTTCGGAGTCAGATTGCTTGGCGGCATACTCGACTCTATACCATCCTACCGGCAAGAGTGTAAGGAATGGTTCAACATTTATATTGATACCGCTATCCATTTGTGCTGCAAGCTTTCGAACCAGTTCAATGGATATGTACCTGACAGGGGGCCTCTTTCCATACTCTCGTTCATCATTTCCAGAAAGGCCGTCGATCATGTCATATTCTGCCCAGTTGATGAGCTGCTCCCAATCGTCAGTAAAAAAGACAAGATTTGCCTCTGACGTACCCCCAAATTTAGGTCCACGCAACGCTCGACCTACCATTTGTGTCATTAAAATTTTGCTTGTAGTCTGACGAGTAATAAAACAAGTATTAACATCAGGAATGTCAGTTCCTTCAGTTAGCATACGAACATTAAGAACGACATCCAGTTCATTCTTGCGGAAGGCGTCAAGAACTTGAGCATTCTCATCAGCTTTGCGTTTATTACGGGCATCGGAGCTTCCTAGACCTGCATCTCTATGCGAATAAACAGATCCTGCACGTATCCCACGGTTACGTAGGCGCTCAGCTATTGCTTCACATTGGTGCCAGCGATCAGCGAATATCAGAGTCTTTCCATATCGTTCTTTATTTCTGGCATATTGATCTGCAATAAAAATATTTCTATCTCTATTCTCTGCTAGTTGAGTAATAATATCTTCCGGGATATCGCGAAATGTCCCCACCCATTTTTGATATTCGCGCAAGTCGAAATTCGGAGTGAAATTCGTCTTTTGCTGCTCACGGATTGGTTTTGCCAGTATCCCTTGTGCCATCAGGCTTTGTGGAGTTATCTGATAGAGAATTCCCTGCAAAAATAACTTGGATAGCCAACCTTGCATGCTTTCATCAGAATATACAGGAGTTGCCGTGAGACCCAGCAAGTGCATATCTTTGCATCGATCCCTGAGACTTGTAATTAGCTTTCGGTAACTGGGTGCCGGAGCATGATGAGCCTCATCAAAGACGACAAAGAGCTTGCCTTTAGCAGAATCGATAAATGATTTTAATGAAAAATGATCATCGTTATAAGCCTTGGTTACCGTTTGTAAGGTTGCAATGACAACATCATCATCGGATTGGATATCGGAAATACGAAAATGACCTATGGTCCCAGATACTACTCTCACCTTCAAAGCTGACCTTGGTTCGGATATTGCACCAACATGTTCTCCAAAGCTGTAATATGCCTGTTCAAGCAGATGATGCGTATGGGCAAGCCAGAGAACTTTATATCCATCAGATAATGCCGTTCGGCATATAAAACGAATTGCAGTGAACGTCTTGCCTCCACCAGTCGGCAAGACGAGAATTCCACCTGCATAAGTATTGGGATGACCATTATACCACTTGATAAGATGATCTATGGCCATTGTCTGATGTGCTGCTGGTTGCTTCAACGTCGCATTTCGAGCATCTCTTAAATCGTACTCGCTGAAAAATTCCCGTCCTTCATTCATCTGCATTATGGTCCCTTTCAAGATTTCAAGCATCTGAAGCTGTGCAGTTATTATCTATTAGGATGTCGCTTAATGTCGCTATCGTATTAGTTAGTGATGCTGGTTGAGTAAAACATATTAAATACATTATATTAAAATCCCGCTGCCCGAAAATCTGCCCAGCCGGTCCTCCCGCCCCCCTGGCCGCAAGCCCGCGCAGGCACACGCGCCCATGCGGGAGTCCGACTGCAGCGCACGCAAGCGCGTGAATGGAGGATCGGTCGAAAATTGATCCGATAGCCAGAGTGCCACGATCGAGACGCTACTATCGCAGTCTTTAACTCTTTCGGTATGAGATAGGCACACATTCGAGGGCAAGGCTGTTGTCAAGGTTTACTAGCGTCTCCTTCTCCTTTCAATCTGTATGCTCTGCCCGCTCTTTAAGCGCCCGGTTCATCTCGTTGAAG
>JAQTYS010000059.1 GCA_028688175.1 Methanothrix sp.
CTTGGATTACGCCGACCTTACGGGAGCGAATCTGAGAGATGCCCAGATGAAGGGGTCAAGGCTCATGAATTTATTCTTAGATGAAGCAGACCTATCGAACACAGACTTCACAGGATCTTATCTCTATGGCATGACTCTGAAGGATACTGTTTGGAGCAAGGCGAACTTAAGATCCTCCAGCATAATATTACTGAATTTCTTGGATGCAGATTTCAGCGGCGCAAATCTGCGAAAGACCCGTTTTGCCCAGACCTATATGAATAACACCAACTTTACCAATGCGGATCTAAGTGGCGCTGTCTTTGATACCTGCGCCTTTGAAAACGCTGATTTTACAGGCGCAAATCTGCAGGAGATCAAGTACGATTCCATTACGCTTGATTTTTTCGCGACATCCAAACTCGATAATGCCAAGTTAAGCGCCGATCTGCAAAAGGATCTGGAAAAATTGCGGTCGGAAAAATAACCTGATCAGGTGGGAAGTTGAATGGAGCTGGTCTGAATGAAATGCATATCGATATTGTGGACTGTGATACTTTGTGCTCTTCTCCTTGCCGGCTTGAGCGGAGAGGGCAAAGTCGCAGCCGCAAATAACTCCTCTGTAAAATCCGAACTAAATGTGACTCTGCTGGATTTCGGCCCGATTGGGGACCATGGCTGGACATACGAGGCCCATGTGGGCGCATCAGAAATGGCCCAGATGCTATCTTTTGTTAACCTCTCTGAGAGAGAGAATGCCGCAGGTCCCGGTGCGTCCCAGATTTTGAGGGATTACGCAGAGAATGGAGCTAATCTGATATTCTGTCACAGCTACAACTTCATAGATGCCATCAAAGAAGTAGCTCCCGAATATCCGGATGTCGTTTTTATGTGGGGAGGAGGGACGGAGAAGCTGGCGCCCAACGCAGGATTTTATTATGAGAGGATTTATGAGGCCCAGTATCTTGCCGGAATTGTGGCGGGCAATATGACCAAGACGGGAAAGATTGCATTTGTGGCTGCATTGCCCACGTCTCAGGTAATAATCGGCATCAACGCTTTTGCGAAGGGTGTGGCATCCACCAATTCCCGCGCCAAAGTGTACGTGGAGTGGATTGGGGATTGGTATGATCCAGGAAAAGAGCGAGCAGCGGCCTTATCACTTATCAGCCAAGGATGCGATGTCATAACCCACTGGTCCGATTCCGATGCGACGGGTCAAACGGCTGATGAGATGGGCATCTACTTCATATCTTTCGGCTCAGATGTCGGCAGGTTCTCTCCTCGAGTATATCTTACGGGCGCTGTCTGGAACTGGCAGCCCATTATGACCGATATTGCAGAATCTGTGCATAACGGGACATGGGAATCCCATCCAGGAGGTGAATGGTGGTATGGACTGGCCGAAGGAGGAGTGGCGCTGGCACCTTTTGGCGACAATGTCCCAGAAGATGTCCAATCTTCGGTGGCAGAGAAGCAAAAGGATATTGTGCAGAAAAAGCTGACAATATTCCCCGGACTGAGTGATGCAGAACTAAAAGAGATGTATTACCTCGAATCAAATGTTGTGGGCGAGCTGCCGAATTGATAGGCATTCTCTTTTTATGGGGAACAGGATGGATTATCTCAGATAAAAAATTAATAGTAGTAACGCAGTTAATACTGTTATGAATATTTCTTTGATACGATTGGTTCTATGGTTGTGTTTGCTTCTCACTCTTTTGTTTATAATTTCATCTGCAACCATAGATGATCCCATCAAATTCAAAGATCATATCCGGCTTATCGGCGCGAACCTGAGCGGCATGAACTTGTCCTGGGCCCACCTGAATCATTCCGAGTTGCAAGGAGCGGATCTTCGCAAGACGAACCTTAGCCGATCCTATCTAAACCAATCAAGTATCTTTGATGCCAAGCTTGCAGAGGCGAACCTAAGCAGAGCAATTATGGTAGATGCTGACCTTCATGGCTCCGATCTCTCCCAGGCCGACCTCAGGGGTGCAAATATGCCCATATGTAATTTGTTTGCCTCAAATCTGACGCAAGCGAACCTAACCGGCACATTCTTGGCTGGTTGCTACCTGACAAGGTCAAATTTGAACGGCGCAGACCTATCCGGCTGCTTTATGGATCAGTCTTTTGCGGATAGTTCAACCATGGTTCGTATTAAACTGAATAGAGCCAGCTTAGGCGGCGTGAAAATGAGCGACACAAACCTGAGCGAAGCCAGCTTTATAAAAGCGTTCATGGATCGCTGCACCTTGCGCAATTCCCTATTGATTAGTGCCAATCTGACCGGAGCAAGCCTGATTGGGGCGAACTTGATTAATGCCACCATATCCCATACAGACCTCAGCGGTGCGGATCTATCTGAATCGCGCTGCTCGAGAGCGAATTTTGTTAGATCTCGGCTGGTTAAATCAAAAATGGGTTTTGTCAACCTGAGCGGTGCAAACCTGAGCTACGCCGACTTATCCGGATCATATCTTATGGCATCCCGTCTGGAAGGCTGTGACTTTTTTAGAGCGAATTTAACAGGAGTAGAACTCGAAAATGCCTTAATGCATAGCGTTAGACTTGCTGAAGCCAGACTAACAGGCGCAATTTTGGCCAGGTCGCATCTGGAGGATGCGGACCTGTCCAACTCCAATCTGGAAAATGCCGATCTTACTAGCTCCTTGCTTAGCGGGTGCAATCTGACGGGTGCCCGTCTTTTGGGAGCCAGGCTCCTAAGCGCCGACCTCAGCCTTGCCGTTCTGAATGGCGCTGACCTTAGCGGAGCAAACCTGGTAGGTGCCAGATTAAATTGGGCAAATCTGGGCAAAAGCACTCTCAAACGTTGCCAATTCTCCAGAGCAGAGTTATTTGGAGCAGACCTGAGCCGTTGTGATATCAGCGACTCGGACCTCACCCGGGCATATTTGCCAAGGGCCAAATTGAATGAATCTAACCTCAGAAACACAAAATTGGACAATGCCGATCTTACAGGTACGGATATGTCCGGAGCTGATCTTGCTGGTGTCCAGATCGTTAAGGCAGATCTGGATGAAGCAAACTTATCCGGGGCGGACCTGGCAGGATGCAGCCTGCAATCCATGAACCTGAGGGGAACCATCATGCAAAACGCTTTACTGAGGTCGGCAAGCTTCAATTGGGTTATACTCAACGAGGTTGATCTTCAGGGCGCAGATCTGAGAAATGCCAAATTTGATGCGGTTTTTCTGGAAAATGTGAACCTCTCCGGGGCTGACCTAAGAAATGCAGAATTTAGTAAGACCGCACTGGTGAATGTAGATCTGGGTGGTGCGAATCTAGTGGGAATTAAATATGATCTCCTGGAACTTCCCATGATTGCGAGTTCGAAACTCGATAACGCTAAAATGAGTGCCGATATGAGAAAGGATATTGAAAAATTAGGGTCGAGCTCAGGATAAAGCTGACCCCAGCTCTTTCTCCACTCTGTCCAGGAACTGCTCCATCAGGCCTTGAATCTGAGAAAACTGATCAGCATTAGCCGACAACTCTTCTGGCCTATTCACATACGGCCCCTCGGTCAGCTCGTCAGCGCAGTTTTCGAGCAGGTGATCGATGCTATCGCGGGAGGATTCCAGATGAAACTGCAGCCCAATTGCCTTTCCCTTGACAAAAGCCTGGTTTATGCAAGCCCGGCTCTCTGCCGTTCGCACTGCGCCAGGAGGAATCTCGAAGGTGTCGCCATGCCAGTGCAATGCCACAAATCTCTGCGGCAGAACTGAGAAGATGGGGGACACAGTTCCCTCTTTTGTAAGGTCGACCGGAAACCAGCCGATCTCTCTATACCTGTTTCTTCGCACCACTCCTCCCAGCACGTCAGCCATAAGCTGAGCGCCCAGGCAAATGCCTAGAACGATCTTGTCGCATGCGATGGCTTGACGGATGAACTCCTTCTCCCTGGCAAGCCATGGATACTTGTCATCCTCATAGATATTCATGGGCCCACCCATGATTATCAGCCAGTCGAATTGATTCATCTCCGGCAGCGCCTCATCCAAAAAAAGCTGGGTACGGGTGAGATCATGGCCACGGGATCTGGCCCAGCTCTCTATATTGGCCAGATCTTCGAAGGGCACATGTTGAAGGTAGTGAATTTTCATGGCTTCACTCCAGGAATGTAAATTCCATACCCCATCTGTTCAACCTGCCCGTGTCCCTTTGTTCCAGGTCCGTCACTCGCAAGATCCAGTTGCCTTTCAAGAGCTGGCCCTTAAAGCCCGCCAGATCGGCTACGTCCTTTGCCTCAAAGGTTCTTACGATATCCGGTTTACCGCTGCCGGTAGCATTGTGAAGCACGGCCCTCTTTCCGCCCGGTGAGAATAGCTCCACCCTCAGATCGCTGACGTAATTGTGGCTGATATCAACGCACACAGTGATGCTTTGCACTACACCCTCCTTCTCCACCATTATGGCATGGCCAATTCCGGTGGGATCAGCATCGGGTATATCCAGATTGGGTGAGGCATCATAGCTTGCAGAGCCGGTTGTAGCCTCAAGATCCAGCTCTATCGACCATCGATTCAGCTTTCCGATATCGATCTTAGCCAGATCGGCCACCCAAAGAGTCCAGTCTCCCAGGGAAGGCTGGCCCAGGAATGCTTTCAGCTCTTGCTTGCTCTCGCAATCGAAGGTTACTATCAGGTTATCTTTGCTTCCGCCCTCGCGATTATGCAGCACAGCCCTCTGGCCGGATGGAGAGATGAGCTCCACCTTCAGGTCTCCAATGTAGGTATGAGTTATATCCAAAGAGACTCGCAGGGCACAGATCTTGCCCTTCTCAGAGAGTGCGATGACACTGGATACACCCTGCGGATCATTATCATTGATCACGTCAGCCGCTACTACCTCTCCCCGGGCAGTTTTTGCCGATTTAACCGGCCCCGTTCTGAAGCTAATTACCTGGCCCGGATCACCGATATTGGAGATGGTCAATCCCGACTCGGAGAGATCCCATAGGCAAGAGGAAGGCAGAGTGTCATGAGACAGCGCAAGGCCATCGATTCTGCCAAAGAGGTCCGATGCATCGCCCTCATTTCTGTTCTTCTCCAGGTCCAAATGCCCGTCCGCCTGGAGCAATCCGCATTGGTAATGAAGCTGTGGCGTTCCGCCTTGCCATTCATTTGAGCCGAAGATATCGCAATGGTAAACTGCCAGACCGCTGGAGGGGAGATATTCGTCCAGACCGAGAGTGGTGCGGTTCTCCACAATGAAGTATTCGTTCTCATTCTCCGTTTTGTAGATCAGTACGCGGCCATAGTCGCCATGATCGGCCTGATACTCCCCAGCCTCATTCAAGCTCACTATATTGTCGCACCAACCTGCCAAATTGCGCAGGTAAGAGCATATTGGTGCAGGCGTTTTTCCGTTATCAAGATGATTTCCATAGCTCATCAGGCAATAGCTACCCATACCGGCACTGCTTTGAAAGTCGCCGTCGCGTTTGCCATAATCGTAGAGATCCGGCAAGCGGCAGAGCATATGGGCGTTTTCGTGACAGAAAGTTCCGATGGATAGCTCCGTCTTATCGTCTCCCAGGCCGGTGAGCATATAGAAGTAAGCTCTCATATTGCCCAGCATCATGTTGATGATGCCGTTGTGCGGCCAGATGTAGTCGCCCTGGTATAGCGATTTGCCGGCATAAAGAATGTTGATGGCATCGATATAACCCTCTCGTTTGCTATCGAATTGCAGCAAGTTTATGCCGGTACGCGCTGCCGCTTGCAGCGTCTCCTCGACAAGCGGATGCTCTACGTAATACTGCTTCTCATGACTGAGGGTTATGGGGCCGATTACTACATTGGAATAATCGAGCTTTCCAGAAGACATCTTTTGGAAATAATCTCTTACTGAGCAGAAATTCCCGTAGCCGTTATAACCCTGCATATTCAGCATATCGGAAACATCTGCCGGGGTTATGGAGGTCTTGATATCCGAGAATTGAACAATTATGGTCAAGCCCAATACTTTTCCTTGATTGACTCTTCGTCCATCCAGCAAGCCCATATTTCTGCCGAGAACACGATTGGCTCCATCCCGGCTGGCATAATTGCGGGCAAACCTCTCCTCGAATCTAGAGGCGATAACCTCCTGCGATTCCCTGAGATGTCTCTTCACGCCGGACGGTGGGTCCTGATGCAAAGGAATACCAGTTGAGATCAGCATTCCACCAAGCAGGCGAGCATAAGTGTACAGACCTATCTCCTGGTCGTAGATCACCGAGTAACCATTGTCGTCTTCCTGATAGCTATAAAACTCATCACCGAAGACCGTTAACCTGATCTGTGGTCCATTCCTTTGGGGAAAAAGCAGCGACTCCCCGAGTATAGCGCTCATGGCAACTTACCTCTTTACCATCCCTTTCTCTTGGCGCTTTGATCTGCTTTGGCCAGACGAATGCTGCCTGCCTCTTGCAGATGTTTTTCCAGGTCTGGGGGCGGGCTCTGGCTGAGGGGGATCTTGCTGGAGAAAAAAGCACCATCCTTCAGAAGAGCATAACAGAATAATCCCAGCTCTTTGTCATAAATAACGGAGTAGCCTTCCGCTGTCTCGTATTGAGCATAAAATTCGTCACCATTGACAACCAATTTGACATCAGGTCCCTTCTCTTGGGAGAAGGTCAGCTTCTCACCGAATATTGCGCTCATAAAAGTCAAAACAGCCCATGCAGTGTTTCCGGGCCAAGCCTTCCTTTGCAGAATATCTCACCTAAAAATATTTAAATTTATGCTTTTCGAAACCCTCTTAAGGGACTTGAATCCTCTTCCCGTTTATGAAAAGCGGCATAAGCCCTGACTACCTCATCTACGGTGCAGGAGCCATAGGCAGCGTTTTGGGCGGATTTCTGCAAAAATTAGGTCGCTCTGTTACCTACATCGGCAGAGGCGAGCACTTTTTGGCTTTATCCGAAAAGGGATTGAGGATAACCGGCATCTGGGGAGAACACTTTATCCCGGCAAGAGAGACGCAGATTGCATCGAAAAGGCAATTTTCCGTCATCCTGCTCTGCGTAAAAGCAAAGGACACCTACGCGGCAACAATTGAGGCGAAGGCGCTGCTGGCAGCGGACGGCATCATGGTCTCCATGCAAAACGGTCTGAATAATTGGGAGACCATCGCCCGTCTGGTCGGAGAAGACCGCACAGTAGGAGCGCGCGTCATCTTCGGTGCCGAGATTCTTGAGCCGGGCCACGCTAATGTTACAGTCAACGCTGATGATGTCCTGCTGGGTGAGCCGTTCCTGCCCGTGAACCGGCCGCTTTTAGAAGCATTAGAAGAGGATTTATCCCGCTCAGGTATTCCCTGCAAAATTGTGAGCAAGGATGAGATTTGGGCAGCCATCTGGGGAAAGGTGCTCTACAACTGTTCATTAAATCCTCTGGGTGCATTGCTGGAAGTCTCTTATGGCGATCTGGGCAAAAATGCAGAGACGAGAGGCATCATCAAGGTCATAATTGAGGAGATATTTCGGGTAATGAGGGCCAAAGGCGTAAAAGTTCCTTATCAGGATGCCGATGAGTATTACCATTATCTGCTGGAAAAGCAGCTTCCCCCCACGGTTGGCCATCGCGCCAGCATGCTGCAGGATATTCTGTTGGGCCGTCAAACGGAGATCGATGCTCTGAATGGAGCCATCTCTTCGTATGCCCAGGATTATGGTATCACCACTCCCTACAACGACCTTCTCACCGCCCTGATAAAGTTCAAGGAGAAGAAGAAAGCTTTTTCATCTATCCCAGACAATTAATAACGAGAGTGTGAAATAATGGAAGGCAGTGAGAAGACGCAGGAACTATCAGATATACTGAAAACCATAACCGAAGAGATGCAAAAATCTCTATCAGCCAAGAATGCAGTGGGTGATCCAGTCACCGTGGAGGGCAAGACCGTAATTCCTCTCATGAGCGTGGGCATGGGCTTTGGTGCAGGCTCGGGAGCGGGAAAGGCCGATGGTCCAAATGGCGGAGGTGGCGGGGCATTGGGCATGAAGCCTGTGGCCGTTATAATAATCGACCAGGATGGGGTGCGAGTTGAAAGGCTCAAGGAGGCTCAGCATACCCTAATAGAGCATGTGGCTGATGCCGTGCCCAAACTTCTGGAAGGCCTGACCCACAAGAAAGAGACGCATGTGCAGATCAAGGGAGAGGATGAAAGCTCCTGAAACATGACGGCTGCGGAAACATGACAGGCGCAGAAACGCATAACTGGAACCCGGCAGACTATGAGAAGAGCTCCTCGGCCCAGTTCAATTGGGCCATGGCTCTAATCGCCGATCTGTTGCTTGAGGGCGACGAACGCATCCTGGATATCGGATGTGGGGATGGCAGGATCACCGCCCACCTGGCCGGACTCGTGCCTAACGGCAGTGTCCTGGGAATAGATCTCTCCCCGGAGATGATCGGCTTTGCTTCCAGTAAGCATGCCGGTCAAACCAATCTCTCCTTTCAGGTGGGCGATGCATCTTCGTTGCACTTCATTGAGCAATTCGATCTGGTCGTCTCTTTTGCCTGCTTGCATTGGATTCCTGACCATCTGCCCGTACTCAAATCAGTCCAGCAGAGCCTGGTGCCTGGTGGCCGCTTTCTCATGCAGTGCGGGGGAAGAGGAAACGCCGCCCGAATCCTGGACCTGACCGGCGATCTAATCAAGAGTCTGCGGTGGAAAGAGTACTTCATAGGTTTTTCCTTTCCCTACCACTTCTACGGGCCGCAGGAGTATAGCCTCTGGCTGGCGGAGGCGGGCCTGAGGCCCCTGAGGACGGAACTGGTTGCAAAAGACATGATCCATCAGGGTCAAGCTGGCCTGGAAGGCATCATGCGCAATACCTGGCTGCCTTATACCCAGAGGCTGCCTGCCCATCTGCAAGGTGAGTTCGTTAAGGAGATAGCAGGAATGTATCTGGATAGGTATCCTCTGGATGAGAACGGCCAGGCCCATGTACAGATGATGCGCCTGGAGGTGGAAGCGGAAAAGCCACGCCCAGGAGAGGTTACACCCCGCTAATGGCATCAGGCGTCAGGGATTCATGGTACTGATCAGCCTGAAACTAAATAGTTTTTAGCAGGTTGATCAGCAAATCGAGGTCGCCGGGCGAAAGACCTCATGCGTTTATAAAAATGGCATTTAATGCGGAAGAGTACTGTTTACCGCAGCAAGAAGAGTTCATATCAAAATGATGGTAACTGCTTTTGCTTTTAGCTTATATCCGCTCGGCACCCTGAAAACTGCCAAAATTATTAGCCTAGCGGAGGCTGTCGAAGAATGGTCAAAAATAAGAGTGATTGAGGAGGAAATGGATACCAAAGGTCTGGCAATTGGGCACATTTCCAAAAAACGCTCTCTCAAGTGCAGTAAATAGGAATCCTTTTCGGAGCGTTGCCGAATGAAAGGTTCGTCCATGTGATAAAATACAATTGGAAACGATTATAAACCTATTTGATCTCTTGCTTAAACGGAGGAATCGCCAAAAAATGCAATCTAATTTGAGGAACTTACTAGTGATCTCGTTTGTTCTGCTCATGGCAGGAGCAGTCATGGCAGACGATGGCTGGTTTGGTGGCACAGGGAAATTCAGCACACCAGACCTTTTTTCAGGTCAGGTCGTCAATTTACAGCTAAATGGTATCTCCTCGGGGACAATTCCCGATGTGTTCATTTCAGATTCTTTTCAGCCTAATGTTGGGGGCCTTCGACATGATGCTTTGTTTATGCCGTTCACTTCAGATCTTTCCCTGTTATCTTTAAGCGATTACTGGAATCATATGTCGGACTTCACCAATGTCTTCGGCGCTATGTATGAAAACCGCGGATTTACTGCAACTACTGCTGCCGGTTCATCGGTTGGGGGCGGTGGTGGCGGGGATTATCTACCTTGATTCTATCTTTTTTCCTTGATCATCCTACATGCTTCAAGCGATATCGAGGCATTTCCCATCAATCATCGATCCCGGATCTCGCAAATTATGGAGCATTATAGAAATTATTTAATTATACTTCTGAAAATTGCACGATCATGCAAACCGCAAGGATTAAATTTATATTATTTGTAGCTCTGATATCTGATTGCATAGTACCTGTCTGAGAGTCCTTCTGTATCCTGGTTCAGTATTCATAACGTCGCCCTCATAATCCCCAAAAGCAGTGCTCGATGCAGGAGTATGTTCAAGCTCGCATGCCTCGGACCACAGCTCAACCTATGGCCTGTTCAGATCGGCGATGAAAAGAGTATATTCCTGGAAGCGACCAGCAAGGAAAGCGATCGAAAGGTTTTTTACACACCAATTCCTTTCCCCTGCTGAATGAGCGAGGGAACTAACGATACTGAGAAGAAGGGCTTTGCTGAGAAGAAGCTCGATCTCAAGAATAAGATGGATCTTAAGAGCAAGCTGAATCTGGATGACATGGATCTGGGCGTCACCATGCCTTCCACGAATGTGGATGAGTATATGCGGGTTTTAAGGCTGGCTCGAAAGCCCAGTCGTGAGGAGTTCAATATGATCGCCAAGATCTCGATGGCCGGCATCGGCATCATCGGCACCTTGGGCTTTGTCATATATGCGCTGCTCACCGAACTGCCCAAAGCCTTCTAAAAAAGTTTCTAAAATTTATGGCTCCTGAGGAGCACACAGCGTTTATTCTTTTTAGATCTCTGTAGCTTTGGCTTTATTGAGCGAGCGGAGTGTAGCTCCGAACTCCGATTCCACCAGATTTTTCACGCCCATCGTCTTGGGATGCAGATCAAGTTCTACTGTGACATGCTGGTGACCTAAACTGCGCAGAGGCTTGACCTGGCGCGGCCCATTGGTGATCGAGAAGATCTCCATGCCCTTCAGAGACGATATCGGCAGGGCATGGGGCACACCCGAGATCACGGCAAAGTCATAATTTTTGTTCGCGATCTGCTCCTGCACAGCATCACCTGTCACCGGATACTCGTCCAGTCCGCCGATGAGCTGGAAATTCACCTTCCGCTCCAATAAATCGCGGGCAATATTGGCTGCATCCCTTCTCACCTTGGGCAGGCCCACCTGGTCGTTCAAATTGGCGAAGGTATCCACCTGATCGCCGGCAACCTCGGCCACGGCTGCGGTAATGTCGGCAAACATGTAGGCGGTCTCCTTCTTGGCATTGAGGATATTCAGGCCCTTCTTGCCCTGCCGGATAAGCTCTAGAAGCCTGGCGGCTGCCTCATATTTGAGATCTCCTCGCTCCGGAGCCAGGTACTCGCTGCTCGCAGCTCCATGGAGCTTTTCCACAAGGGTGGCTTTATCAAGCAAGCCCTTCTGTCGGTTGAGCTCTTCTTCATCTATGATTCCCTTATCCCTCGCTGCCTCCAATGTGAGGATCACCCCCTTGGTATTATCCCTGTAGCCGGCATGAACCTCAACCTCTAAGACCGGTATGTCCAAGTCGGCATCCAAGACGGCCTGATGCAGATCATCGCCGATGATCATGCTGCTGCAAGTCCCTGAGATGGCCATGAGTTTGGGATGGAACAATTCATTGGCCTTCCTCAGAAGAGCGGTGAGCGGTCGCAGACCTCCGAATACAAATCCGGCTTCGTCCAGTGCAGTTGTAAGCACCCGCACACCGTCCTCCTCCAAGAGACGGGCATGCTTGAAGCAGCATCCGCTCGGGCCATGCAATATGACCACCTCGGCACCAAGGTCACGCAGAGTGTAGAGAGCGGCGACTATTGAGCTTGGTCTGGGATGAAGTATCGTTAAGTTATCGCTTGCCATTCGTATCACCTAAAGCATTTTACGCAGGAAAGCAGCCTTTTCGGGCTCTCCTCTTGAGCTATTTCCAGCCCTTGTTGCAGATTTTCGGCGGTAGCTGCTCCCAGCTCTTCTGCCAGGGGCAGTAGCCTTTCACCTACTAATATCAGCTTTGCCATCTCGCTCTTCCTTTGCCGGAGCAAGTCGGAGAGAGCCGGGATGTTCATGCCTTCACATACGGTTTCACTCTCCTCCCCCACTACCACAACCAGATCGCTGCCACAGGCCCGGTCCAGTGCCCGCGCCACATCTCGCACTTTGAGACCGGAGTTGGAGCTGTCGAAGAAAGTCTGATTGGGCAGCCGCTTGATCTTCATGCGCCCGGAAAAGCCGTCAAAGCCGCAAAGGGCCATAGCGATCGTGCTCTTGGGGATGCCGGCCAGCTTCGCGGCAGCCGCAGCTGCTGCGATCGCCGTCTCATAGCCCAAGAAGTCCAGATCATCTCCCAAATCAAGACGCACCTCTTCTTTATCAAATATCAGACTATCCGGCTTGGCATAAACGCTCCCGCCTCTGGCAAACGAGACATCCGGAGATAGCCGAGCGTCGGTATTAGCCAGAATCTTCGCGCCACTCTTGGCTAGAGAGAGCATCTGCAGTTTGGCAGTACTGGCCCACTTGGTGGCATTGGCAATGGGATAGTCTCCGGAAAGGCCGGTTATAATTCCATAATCAGCCAGGCCCGTGCCCCCCAGCGAGATCTCACAGATCAGGGCGCTTGCCCCCTGAGCACTGGCGGCCTCTGTAGCACGAATCACATTTCCGGGCGTGATGGAAAGCCCCTTTTCCACAAGGCTGGCTT
>JAQTYS010000060.1 GCA_028688175.1 Methanothrix sp.
ATAGAGCTAAAAGAGTCCATTGGCAGCCGCGAGGACCTTCTCTCATGCCTGCTGTTCTGCATGAAGCAAGGATCTGGAGCAGAGATTTTAATTGAGAATCAGGCATTAGCCCGCCAAATCGAGGAGTCGTTCTCCTGGAAATATCGCCTGGGCGGAAATGCGGGCATCATGGCCAATGTCCTGGATGCACTGGGAGCCAGGACGGTTCTCAATGCTCCCGCCCTGGGGTCGAGACTGGCCGGCATGCTTAGTGCCGGGGTGAGGGTTCCATCTGCCGCAACCGCAGAGCCCGCCCGGGGGGTGGGAGAGATAATAGCAAATAAAAATGCTGAAATGGTGCATTTCGTCTTCCAGTTCAAGAAGGGAGATACGATTTTATCAGGGGAAAGCAGGATAACTGCGCCCAGCGATAACCGTTTTATTGCCACTTATGATACGGTAAATACCAGGCTTCTTTCCAGCCGACATTTCGACAATTATTGCCTGGAGAATATTCGGGATATGGATGGCGCTTTGCTCTCCGGCTTTCACCTGGCACCTTTGAAAGGATATCATGATATCTTTTCTCAGAAAATCGCTCAAATCAAATCCTGGAAGGACAAAAATCCGCAGATCTTCATCCATGCGGAGATGGGCAGCTTCCAGAGCCCTGAGATTATGCCGTCCCTTCTCTTACTTCTCCCAAAAATCCCCGTGGATAGCCTGGGAATGAATGAGGACGAACTGGCATCAGCAGAAGGATTAAATGGAGGATCATCGCCGGATTGCTGGCTGGAGACCATGCAGGCTGCAGAGCGGCTGCGCAAAAGACTGGGGCTATTCAGAGTGGCAGTTCATACCAGAGACTACATTCTGAGCGTCATGCTGGACGTAAAGATCACTGCTCAAGAAGAGCTCTTTGCATTGCATTGCGCAGTAGAGGCGGCAGCCGCTCTAGCCGCAACGGGCCTTGCTGCCGGAGAGCCCCCAGAGGAGGTCAACCCCCTGGGGCTCAAGGCCAAAGAAGAGTTTTGCAGCAAAGGTGCAACCGCATGCAAACGAGGAGCATTCCTTCAAACCGGTGAAGAGATCGTATCCTTGATGCCGTCTCTTTTAGTCCATAAGCCCAAGATTACCGTCGGCCTGGGAGATACCGCTACAGCAACCATACTCTTCCAGGAGCTTTCTGCCATCAAGAATAATCGGATTTGATCTGCTCTGTTGCGACGAGATGAACTCCTGCCAGCCTTTTCACCTTCTCCGCCAGATCTTCAGCACGAATGCAGATCCGCTTCTCTCCCCGAAATATCTCGGCCTTTACCTGCCTTCCCACCAGATCATCGTGCCCGGGCATGACCCGCAGGACAACGCTTCCCGGCAACATTGTGGCGGCGCCGGTCAGACGATCCAAATCTCCATCCACGATGCCCATAACTGGGATGCCAAGCCTTGCCAGGATATCTGCGGCAATTTGTGTGGTATCATCTCCCACAGTGACAGCCAGGCTGGACCCCTGTGCCGCCTCAAAGGCATCTTCCGCACAGTGATCTATGAGAACGGCCCATTCTTCTTCGCCTTTATTCGCTCTCTCGCCCATCCGAACTCTCAGTCCCTCGCTTCGCCGGATGGAGCCGCTGCGAATTATGGCCTTCTCCAGATCGACATCAAATCTGGATAGCTTCTCCAGGCCGTGTTCCTTGGGATTTACACCCTTCAGGCCCACGATTTTGCCGTCTTTGGCTTCCAGCTCGACCCCACTTTCTGTGGCCCTGCCGATGACAATTCCATTGATAGAGATCAGTTCTCCGGGAATAACACCTGAGATGGCCCGCTTGGTGGTTTTCTTTCCCAAAGTGGCGCCTGGCAGCAGCGTATGGTGCAGGCAATCCAGGCCCAGGTCAGAAGCTAACTTTAAGGCCAGGATCCCATCGCCTTCATTTTCGACTTCATTTCCGCAGAGATGGGCCACGAATCTTCCGCCGCAGTCAATTTGAATGAGCGGCTTATTTATTCCGGCAGCCTTTGCCACCATGGTGCCGAAGACCAGGCCGCTCTCCCGGCTCTTGGCCAGGTTTAGAAGAAAGATGATATCTGATGTATCCTGCAAATCCAAAATGGACTGGCTGGGCCTCTGTCTGGGACTGATGGTGATAACATCTTCCAGACCGGCATCGATGACCGCCACCCGGCCCATTGTCCCGCCCAAAACCGCCGCGACGCTTGCCTGCTTTTGCTTTTTCAGGTAATTGATCAGCGAAAGAGCACAGCCGCTATCTATGATCTCCGGGCCGTGCACTACTACGCCGATTCTTTGCATCTCTGATTCTTACCCGCCCGTCTCCAGGTTATCATCCTGCATCTTGGCCGCATCCATCATATCTTGGGTCTGCTTGAACCTCTCCTGGATCTGCTCTATGGTCATGCCCTCCAGATCTTTTCTCTCCGGAACCTTCTCGATCAACTCCAGAGTGTCCAGGCGGTAGTAAAGGCCGGTGCTGTCCAAATAGGCCCATGTCTCTCCATCATCTTCCTCCTTCAGCTCCTTGACTGTGCCGATGGTGCCCGTGCCTTTGTACCTGACCAGGCTATCCTCTTTGATCTCCGCCATAATAGTCACCATATCACTTACAACTTCTGCATTATTATCTCGCTTTCATTAAAAGCTCTGCCCAATATCTCAGCGCCACCGGGCTTCGCCAGAACCTGCATCTCATTAAACTCCTCTGATCCGCAGAGCACATCTTGCTCAGGATGCGTCCCCGGCTCAATCTTACAGCTCAAATGAGTGCTGCTGCCTATGGACACCACCGTCTTCAAGCGGGGTGATGCCGGATGGCCTTTAGGGAGCACTATCAGCGGTGCGCCCAGTTCCCGAAGCTGATAAATAGTGCAGCATAGGCCCCGCCTAACCTTCTCGCCTAGGCCTATGGAAGACGCCACTATCAAATCCTGCGGATCTGTGAAGAGCACAACTTCTTCCCTCTCCGTCTCCAGATAAAAAAAGTTTCCATTCGTCTTGGCAATAGCTAAAGTGCCCTTGAGGCCTACGAGATAAGCTATCTCATCCTCTTTAATGATAATATGCATGGATATGCATGGCCCTTAGACTGCCTTGACGTTCCTGGATTTGCAGGTAGGACACATTGGCCTTCTGCCCATTCCTTTGAATTGATTCTTGCAGTCCTGACATTCATAATCTTTTGCGGCCAAAGTCTCGATATTCCCTATGTCCGGTCCGCCTCCAACAGTACACATAAGTTGCCTTCACCTCCAATCTTTCAATAGCACTTTGGCATATTTAAAATAGGCGGAAAATCATCAGAAACTCAATGCATCCTTCGGGCAAGCCTCGACGCATCTGCCGCATTTGATGCAGTCCGGATTGTCGCAAATCTCGATAACAGGAAGCTGCATGGGGCAGACTTTCTGGCACTTTTTGCAGTCGATGCACTTTTCTTTATCTACCTTTAGCTGGTACTTCTTGCCACCCATTGCTCTTTGCAGTGTTCCCATAGGACAAAAGGAGCACCAGGTCCGAGGGGCTATGATTACGCCAAAGAGTATGGCAATAGAAGTGGTTACAATGCAAAGAGTAACAAAAACCATTCCTATCTTATCCACTATCCCCTCGGTCTGGATAATGCGAAAGATCATAAATCCCATGAGAACGACAAAGATAGGTACTCGCAGCCACATGCTCCTGAATTGGGGAGGTATCTTCAGCTTTCGGCTCAGGGGAGCAAGCCAGAAATCAACAAAGCTTCCCCGCGGACAGAGATTACCGCAAAACCATCGTCCTCGAAAGGGAGCAATTATCATCAGGCTGGCAAAGACCAGCAAGAGGAAGTAGCCCAGCTTGGGATAAAATATGCCGCCAATGGATACTATTAATACTATGATTCCCAGATACGGAGTAATCTTTAGCATATACTGCAATTTATAGAGCAGGTATTGTATATAAACAATTCCGGCTGGTCAAGTTTTTAGCCATCAGCATCAAAAGATCGAGATAAAAGAGTATCAAGAGGGTCCTTTGGCCAACGTTTACAGGAAAACCGCTAGCATGCAGGATCGTATTCCGAAAGTAGATAAGAGAGATGAGCTCTCATCTGGAAAGGAAGAGTGCCAATGCCATTATGATCTGATTATCGTTGGAGCCGGGCCCTCCGGGCTTTTTTGCGGCATAAACGCCATGCTGACAGGCAAGAAGATTCTGATTCTGGAAAAGAAGAACTCTCCAGGTCATAAGCTCCTCATCTCAGGGTCCGGCCAATGCAATATAACTCACGATGGCGATATTCTGGACTTTCTTGATCATTATGGAGACCCTGGTCAAGGCAGATTCCTGCGCCCGGCTCTTCTCGGCTTCACAAATAACGATCTTATCTCCTTTTATAAATTAAATGGACTGGAGATGGTCCGAGAAAAGGGTGGCAAGGTCTTTCCAAAGACCAGGCGAGCAAGGGATGTGCTCGATATCTTGTTGGAGCAATGCCGGGAAAAAGGAGTTGTTGTCGAGTGCAACCAGACGGTCATGTCCATAACCAGAAATGAGGTTGCAGGCAAGGAGAATGATTTTCTGGTAAGCTGCAAAGATGGCATCTATCGCAGCAGTCTGCTGGCAATAGCAACCGGAGGACGCTCCTATCCAGCCACCGGTTCGAGTGGAGACGGCTACAGATTTGCCGAAATTCTCGGCCATCACATAAGCGAGATCGGGCCAGCTCTAACCCCGCTTCTCATAAAGGATTATCCTTTCTCTGATCTGGCAGGGCTATCGTTTCCGGATATGAGGATCTCGCTTTACCGTCACGCAAAAATCAGAGAGCATCGGGGCGATATTCTTTTTACTCATGAAGGGCTGTCGGGGCCGGGAATTCTCGATTCATCCCGATACATCCAAGCGGGAGACATTTTAAAGCTCTCTTTTGTGCCGGATGACAAACGAAAGGCTCTAGAAAAATGGCTGGTAAACAAGGCTCGATGGGATGGAGCAATGAGCCTATTGTCCGTTCTGGCGGATCTATCTCATCTTGAGCTTCCTGTTGTGCCGCTCTATCCCCGGCTGATAAAGAGAATTCTGGAGATATTGGGAATGCCTTCTGATTTGCAAATAGCTCAATTGACCAGAGAGAATCGCAGCACTCTGGTTGATAATCTCACAGGCTTTCCGCTGGTTGTATCCGATCTCTGCGGCTATAACACCGCCATGGTTACCAGAGGCGGAGTAGAAAGGAAGGAGGTCGATCCTAAAACCATGCAATCCCGGCTGGTTAAAGGACTCTATCTGGTGGGAGAGGTTTTGGATGTGGATGGAGATACGGGAGGCTATAATCTGCAAGCGGCATTTTCTACAGGAATGCTGGCAGCCAGGAGTATCAAGAAAAATTGGACAAAATCAGACCCACTATGAGAATGGCTCTGGCCATGAAGATGGATAAGCCGGCCATGAGTCTGAACACTGGGAAATTTGCGGCGCATAACCCAATGGCAAATTATATTTCTTTCCGGCTCCCAGATTCCCTCCTCAGGTGAAATATCATGGAGAAAGAGTTAAGCTTCGGCACTCGGTGCGTTCATGCCGGCGAAGGGCACAATCCATTTGGTGCTCACGCCACACCCATTTACCAGACATCCACATATGTATTCGAAAATGCCGAGCAGGCAGAAGCCGCCTTCTCCGGGGGTCCTGGCTACAAATACATCCGCTCTGCGCCCAATACGCCTACTCATGCCGCATTCATCAGCAAGATCTGCTCTTTGGAAGGCGGGCCAGCGGGCCTCGCCTTCTCTTCAGGAATGGCAGCAGAGACGGCGCTTGTGCTCTCAATGCTCCAGAAGGGCGACCATCTGCTCGCCACAGACGTCATCTACGGTGGGACCTATGGGCTCTTCTCCACACTTCTCCCCAAATTCGGAATCGAGGTTAGCTTTGTGGACACGACCGACCGGGAGAATGTGCTCTCCTCTTTGAAGAAGAACACCCGCCTGGTTTTTTTGGAGTCTCCTGCCAATCCAACCATGACAATAAGCGATATCGTCGAGATAGGCAAGATGGCCCATGAAGCTGGAGCCATGCTGGCGGTGGATAACACCTTTGCCACTCCTTGCTTTCAGCGGCCCCTAGGATTAGGCGCAGATGTGGTAGTGGAGAGCTGCACCAAGTACATCGGCGGACATGGCGATCTTCTGGGGGGCGTGGCCGTGGGCTCTGAGAAGGCCATCTCCGCCATGAGACGCACGGCAGCCCTAGCAGGAGCAACCATGGGCACGCACGAGGCATGGCTCTGTCTGAGGGGCTGCAAGACTCTGCATCTGAGGATGCAAAGGCACGCTGAAAATGCTCTGCATCTGGCCCAATATCTAGAGGGGCATCCTGCTGTTGAAAAGGTAAACTACCCAGGCCTTTCCAGCCATCCGCAGCATGCTCTGGCCGCAAGGCAGATGAGCGGCTGGAGTGGAATGCTCTCCTTTGAGGTAAAAGGCGGAGTGCAGGCGGGTCGCAATCTTATGAACAACCTCAATTTATGCAGCCTGGCGGTAAGCCTGGGATCGGTGGACACACTGGTTGAGCATCCTGCCTCCATGACCCATGCCGTCATGCCCAAAGAGATGCGAGAGAAGATGGGAATCTCCGACGGGCTGGTGAGGGTATCAGTGGGAATTGAGGACAGAGAGGATATCTTGGCAGACTTTGCCCAGGGGCTGGATAAGATTTAAAAAAATATTTTAGTCTGGTTTTCCCTGATATAAGCAATGGGATCTTCTGAAGATGTGAGATTTACCATTTCGTTGGTGTATTTGACCCCCGGAATCTCCCCCAGAGATTGGACGTCATACACTCTCGGACCATACTGGTATTCTGCGTACTCAAGCCACCAATCGGGATATCCGATATTGTTTATCGTCTTATTCTGGACATCGTTATACTGCCCATTGCGATAGGTGACAACCAGTCTCTCGAAGAGCGCTTTCCAGCTCTCCAGGTTCTCCATGGCTGTGGCATTGGTATACTCGGTCAGAAAATCCCGCGCAGAGATTTCATCCTTTTTATACAATTCCAGAGCCTGCTGCTCAATACCAAACTGCTGGGATATGGCTCTGCCCTCAAGCCGAGATTGTTCTGCCTTGATGGCCGGTATCATCTCCACATACATCAGCCTGGCCCAATTCTGTACCATCTCAAAAGGCCAGAATGCAGTATCAAAGTCAAGATCCCAGTGCGATCCATTCAGATAGGGAGCGGGAAGCTTGGTCATGCCCGCATAAAATGGTGCGTAGCAGGTCTCGGCAGGCGAAGAGAGACCGATCCAGCATACTCCGCCGATAGAATCAGGCAGCCACTCTCTTGCCTGGGCTACGTAAGAGTAGCCGCATGGATCGGTAGAAATCGGCCTGGGCCAGGATCCCGGCTTGAGTTCACCCGGGTAAAGCCGGTCATGCTCATCAAAGGGCCCCCATTTTCGGTACGGATCCCCGAACGGCCCGCCTGCGGGAGGTGCTGTCAGGTCGAACTTTGTGCCCTCATAGTGATCCCGGAAGAGATCAAACGCCTCTGTGAGGTTGATTGACCTGTCGGGTACGACAGAGAATGGGTAAGCGGTGGTGAAAGGACCGTCTACGTAGGGTGAGAGATTCATCGATGGGGCAATGCGGTCTTGAATGCGCCAGACGCGGCCCAGAGAGTAATACGGATGGGAATACTCACCGGCACTGAAAGTTGCCGTCCAGTCGAGCTTGCCCTGGCTGCGATTCCACCATCCCATCTTCTCAGCATCATCAAAAAGATTCTCGGAGAAAATCAGGGTACTATTACTGGTCTCATTGGCATCGATCTCCCTGATTCGAAACTCGTTGGCGGCAACAAAGACCTGCCCATCCAAAACGCGCTGCGCTACCCAATATCCCCCGGTTCCTGAAGGCGTTCCGCCGCACATCTCAATAACCCAGACCTCATTTGGGTCTCCAAAGATCAGCGTCTCTCCAGTTCCGTAGTACCCATACTCTTCTATGAGTTTGCCTACCAGTTCAACTGCTTCTCTGGCAGTCCTGCATCGCTCCATTGCGATGTTTGATAGTTCCGAACTGTAGAAGATCCGTTTGCCCTTCTCAGCATCAGGGTGGACCCTGGCAAAATCCGTGCACTCTCCAGAAATAAGCTGATGCTCATTCATCATCCCGTAGGAGCCGGATAGATAGCCATATGTGTGATTTGCCTGATCTATATAGCCGAGGATGATTGTATCGTTATCCGATGCCTCGCCGCTTCCCCGAAATTCTCCGCCGCTGTTTGGATCATAGAGAATGGGGCGCTTTGATCCTGGGGTGAAATTTTGAGCGGGAACATAGGAGAACACCACCGCATCCTCTCGGACAGAGGTTCCCACCTCTCCCGGCCCGAAGCCATCGTTGCTGTGCGCCACAATGACAGATCCATCGGATGAAGCTGATTTGGTTATGCCAAATGTTGTGCATCCCAAAGCGGGTATGAAAAGAGTCAGAGTGAGGCAGACTGCACAAAATATTCCAACTATATATCGACTAATAACCATACCTCCATTTCTTCGAACAGAATTGGATTTATTATGATTATTATCTATTACTATTAGAGTATTTCGAGCAAGAATAGAATCGCTATCCTGATTCACATATAAATCGGAACTTCCCACTTATTCTGCTGATCCTTTGGTGCATTCTTCTTCGACCAGTTAGGATAGATCAGGATATTGCCGTGTTCGTCTTCCTCGTGAATCATCGGCTCCTTTTGCTCTTTTTCTTCTTCCACCATTGAATAGAGCCCTCCTTGGCGATCTTGGGTTTGAGGTCTGCTCTATAATGGCAAGATACAATTATAAGTGTTATGGCCTTTATAACGAGCCTTTTTCCATAAACTTTGCTGAAATCATTATCAACGAGATTAGCATTAGGTCTCCCAACACCTTTATTAATCAAGTAGCCATTTCCAGAAGGAGGTTTGGTTAATGGAATTCCTTGACATTATGGGCATCTCGCACCGCTATATGGAGATACTGGACCCTTCCACACCTGAAAAGATTATCAAACTTGGCAAATTACTTAAATTGAAAAAAGGAAAACGGGTCATTGATTTCGGTTGTGGTTGTGCCGAACCCCTTTCTCTCTGGGCCGAGGAATTCGGTATTAATGGTATCGGAATAGATATATCTGAGGATTTTTGCGACAGGGCCAGGCGAAAACTGGCTTTTAAAGGTTTATCGGACCGAATCGAAATCGTTTGCTGCAATGGGGCGGACTACGTATTCGAAGAAGGGGTTTTCGATGCCGCAACATGTATCGGGTCAACGTTTATTTTTGGCGGTTGCCAGCAGGCACTCCAAGTACTGAAGCGAGCTGTTCATCAGAATGGACGCCTTGCTATCGGTGAAACCCACTGGCTTAGCAATCAGGTACATCCGGAATACGCCCAAAAACAGACAACTACCCATACAGAAACGCAACTAACACAATTTATCCGGGATGAAGGATTTGAACTCGAATACATCATTCGTGCCAGCTACGACGACTGGGACAGATACGTTTCGGATAATTGGTATGGACTGATACGTTGGCTGGAAGAAAATCCCAACCACACAGACTATGAACAGGTATTCAAACATTTGCGTACTGACCAGGATGATTATTTACAGTACCTTCGCCAATCTTTGGGTTGGGCCATGTACTGCCTCGCTCCTATGAAATCTCGTTGACATGTATAACTTATGAACATATTTTTTATTGATCAATGTGATCGAGGATGTGCTTTTGCGCCTGACTTTGGATGGTCGGCTCCTCGACTGCCAGGAGAAGATGGCCTCCCTTCTGGAAGCTGACCAGCTTTGCACCGGGAATGTTGGACGCAGCGAACTGGGCATTGTGGTAGAGCTGCAATGTATCATCAGTGGCATGGAATATCAGAGTCGGAGCTTTGATTGCTGCAATCCTCTCACCCGGCATCTTTGCCTTGTTGTCAAAAGAAACACCATCGGATCGCAGCGACACAGGATTCATGTAATCAACAATTCTGTCAACTAATTCTCGCTGATAGGGGTTAAGGCCAGCAATGACCGCGTCATTGGCGCCCAGCAACTCCAGGAACTGGCTTCGAAACAGCTTGGTTATGGCCCAGTAAAGCGGGTCATACCTATAAATTGTCGTCAGCATATCGCCTTTCTGGTTCGCATCCATTTGGTCTGTTGCATTTGAGGAAGCGACACCGCAGGAGATGAGGGTAAGCGAGGATACTCGCTCAGGGTAGTGCACGGCAAAGAGCAGAGCCGATGGACCGCCGTGAGATAAAGCGACGACCGCCACCTTCTTGATGCCCTTCTGGTCGAGCAAATAAGCATAGGCACTTGCCTGGTCGTCAAACGTGGCGCCTTCCTGGAAGGTCGAGCGCAGATATCCAAAGCGCGAAGGAGTAATCCAGTGGAATTGGTTGCCAACAGCAGCACTGGCAAGGAGTTCTCCCTGATCGTAACCTCCACCGCTACCGTGGATTACCAGGACATCTGGACCTGATCCTCCTTCGGTGAATTCGATATCCCCGTAAGGCGAAGGTATGACCGTACTCTTTCCAGAGATCCGTTCATAGGACTGGTTCATATCCCAGAAATATGCGGCTGATGCCAAGAGCACTGCTAAGATTAACCCTATCGCAATCCAGCGTAGAATCCTTAGCATCATTATGGGAGTAATTTCAGCCGCCAATCATTTATTAGCTTTTTGGGAGGCTTGCCACAACTCCTGCAATCTTAAAGAGAGGCTACTGATTCTCTGCGCTCTTTGCCTTGGCTTTCTTTCCTTCCTCGATTAATTCTTTGACCCTTTGGCCGCCTTTATGGCCGATTTCTTCATAAAATTCCTTACCATGTGTTTGAGCAGTTTTCATGCCGCCCTTTCTGCCGGCCTCTTGGACAGTCATAGTGCCCTTTACGTTCTTCTTAGCACTCTTCTTGTTTTCTGCCAACCATGTCCCTCCAAAACCTAAATTATATAATCAGTGATATTTATTGATTATCATTTCAAGGCCAATCGGTTACAATTAATTTATATTTGATATTCATACTATCTTCTTTAAATATTTATGTTTTACGCCATTATTTGTCCAGGAATAGCGATAAAATTGAGGCAAAAACCATAAAAAATGTGTATTATTTTAAAGCTGCAGAAATCATCTCGAATTAATAGATGTCGACACATTAGCGATTAGCAAGAAAATCACTAAATACTTCATTGCCAAATCACCTCGCGCTAACTAGCCAGGCTAAGGCACTCAGCAACCAACATCTATCGATCTATTCAGGGCATTAATGAATTGTCTTGAGGCATTTATTGCGCCGAGACAAAAATGGATTTCTGTTTAGAATACTTGAATTAGTTGATCACCAAAAGACCGGTATACCATGCGCCAGTCCTCTGGGTTTCAGTCCTCTGGGTATCCTATTCTGGTTAATGTCATCTCATTGACCAGTGCTCTGGCTATTTCCTTAAGCCCCAGTTCTTCCTCTGCCAAGAGTATCTCGTCCTTGTTGGCCCTTGTCATGGGCTTGCTGGGCACGGCAGTGCAGGATTTTGTCTCTGCAGCAATACCGTAGGTGCCTATTTTTCTGGCCAGATCCGTGATCTCTGTTTTATCCAGAGAGATAAGCGGATGAAATACCGGAACTCCAATCGCCGCCTGCTCAGCCAGAATGTTATCTGCCGTCTGTGAGGCCACCTGGCCCATGGAATAGCCGGTGACAATGCCCAAGCATCCTTGCATCTGCATGACCTCGGAGGCTATGCGGTACATCAAACGCCGGCAGAGAACGCAAGTCGCCCTCGGATAGTGAGATGCTATCTTCTCAATTCCCCGGCTGATGGGAATGGTGATAAAATCTATCTTTCGCCCGGACGTCCAGTTCGCCAGAATCTTTGCGCATTTCATGGACTGGTCTATGGCATCAGCATAAGGCCGTGAGTCGAAATGCAGGAGAGTGACCGGACAGCCCCTCTTCATCATCATCCAGGCTGCCACAGGCGAGTCTATACCTCCGGAAATGAGCACCAGCATCTTGCCCTGCGAACCCAGGGGCAGGCCGCCCACCCCTTTCATTACTCTGCAAAAGACGAAGGACCGATTCTTCCTGGCCTCAACGAAGATCTCCAGTTCCGGTTTATCCAAATCCACGCTGCAGTGCGTCGCTACTCTAACTGCTTCCCCCACGACCCGCCCTATCATTTCGCTGGAGAATGAGACTCCTGAACGCCTGGGCCTGATGGCGAAAGTACTGGGCTTAGCCTGGCTTGCCATCTCTACCGCCGCCCGGCTTATCTCCTCCAGATCAGAAGCCACAGTCACGGCGGGGCTGGTGGAGACAACTCCAAAAACCCGCGCAACAATCTCGCTTGCCAGGGGGTCAGAGGTATGGACGAAGATCCTGCCTTCGCCCCTCTCAATCTTATGCTCTACCCCGGCTCTATGCAAGGAAAAAGCTATATTGCCTGCTAAAATGCGTTCCCAGTTCTGCCTGGTCCAGCTATCTTTTAGTGTGATCTCCCCGTAGCGAACCAACACTACGTCCT
>JAQTYS010000319.1 GCA_028688175.1 Methanothrix sp.
ATTCTCAAGACAATATCATCGCGAATAATACCTTAAAGGGCAACGCAATCGGCATTTTTGTGTCTTCTGGTAATAATACAATCGACTCTAATGAAATAGTTGATAACTACCTGGGTGGATTAGTCCTCTTTTCAGCAGCAGGAAATACCATCTCGAATAACAGTCTCTTCGAAAATAACCAGGTGGGTGTTATGATCATGAAATCCACTAATAATATGATTATTAATAATAATGCCAGCGAAAATATGGGAATAGGCATTAAATTGTTCCAATCCGGTGATAACTTCGTAGAAAATAATGTTGTGATCACAAACGACTATGGTATTGTTTTGTCAAATGCAGATAATAATTATATCCATAACAACACTGCAATTAATAACGACTACGGAATATATCCATACCTATCAAATGGAAATGAGATCTCCAATAACATCGCGTTCAAGAACGACTATGCCATCTATCTTTGGGATTCCACAGGCAACAAAATCTTGGATAATAACCTGGAAAAGAATGATGGAAGCGGAATTACCCTCTTTTATTCCCATGAGAATTGCTTCGAGAATAATGATGCGGACCATAATAAGCAATATGGGATCCACCTCATCTCTTCCCATAATAACCTCATCTTGAAAAACTCCTTTAGCAATATCACTACGGGTAGCGGCGCATATTTTGAAGAATCCTCTCAAAACAACTTCACTGAAAACCTGGTATTCGCGAATTATGATCAGGGAATACAGATCATAAATTCTAACCAAAATATATTTAAAAATAACTCAATTCATAAAAATCCAAATGGAGTTGCCATCTCTGGCACCAGCCAAGAAAATCTGCTTACCAAGAACGTTGTGAGCGGCTGCAATTTTGGCATCCTGGTTTTTAAGGCGAGCAACAATACCATTGCAGAGAACGATATCCGCAAAAATACCGCACGTGGCATATATCTTAATTTGTCCCAACATAATAACCTTTGGATGAATGACATTTATGATTGTCCGGAGGGCATTCTGCTGGAGCACTGCAAGGATAATAATCTCTCTCGCAATCATCTGCAAGATAATGATAATGGCATCATGCTCCAAGCCTCTAATCACAATTATTTCTGGGGAAATAATATCCTCCGCAGCAATACCGGCATAAATATGGATCAATCCTCCCATAATATTATACAATCCAATGAACTCTCCGAGAATAATGAAGGCATAATTATCGTCTCATCTACTGAGAACACTTTGGAGAAAAATTTAGCCAAGAGCAGAGATGCGAGCATCACTCTCATCAGCTCTACGAAGTGCAATATTACAGGCAACAGTGTCCATGACTCTCGTCAGGGGATAAAAATGGTCAATTGCAGCTTCAACCAGTTATACCTCAATGAGATTCGCCAAAACGATGAGGGAATTTATCTGGATGAAGGAGTATATCCCCAACAATCCAGCGGAAATGAGATTTATTTAAATTCATTTATAACTAATTCACATGATGTTAATTCATATATATCAGTTAACTCCTGGAATTCCCCCCAGCCACTCTCCTATAGATTCCAGGGGAAGACATTCAATAGTCGCCTGGGAAACTACTGGCAGGGGACGCGAATGTCGGATGACAATAATGACGGCATCAGCGATCTGTATCACCGCATTGGTTCCGATATCGATGAAAATCCTCTGATGGAGCCTGCGGCTCTATACGAGATAATCTGATCATTTCAATTTTAAAAAAGAGGGGTTAACTTTAAAACCTCGGCGCTTGCTTAAGAGCACGGAGGTATTAGGAGAATGGGATTTAAGTGTACTGTAATAGCTTTGGCCTTTATGGCATGTCTTTGCATGACGGCCTTTGCTCTGGGTCCAAAGAACGTAGAAGATGAGGCGCAGTTTCCCACAGGGGATATGTCCGGGCAACAAATTTATCGGGAAGTGCAAGAGGTAGGCCCCTATGATAACCCAGCTGATTCGGCTCTGTCTTTTCGAAATGAGAGCCTGTTTACAATAAGAAAGGATACCGGTATGAGCCCCCATGTTCCGGGCATTGGGGTTAGGACACCGGTAGTCGTAGTAGGTGTCGCACTGGTTGCAGGAAGCTGGGCCTTTACCCTTAATGACGTTGTTAAGAGCTACCTCAAGATGGATCTGTATCAGACTGCTGATGCAGTATTCGGATCGGGAGAACTGGCAGCGAATGGAGTCGTCACGCCCGTTACCGTGGGTGGCAGCGTATTGGGTGATCGGCTGGCATTATTTGTGGTTCCAACCGGCAGCCAGAATATGTATCGCTTCAGCCTTACAATTAAGCCGGGCTCCATGGATGGAGAGTATATCTTCACCGCGCCGGGAATAACCCAGCCGGGTGTGGCCTTTGGCAGCATGCTGTCACCGCTGGCATCTTCCGCGTCTGTCCAGCAGACGGCTCAAGCTTCGCAAACCACTCAGACTCAGCAGGTCGCACAAAGCCTGCCTGTGACTGAGCCCACAAGTGCATAAGCATCCGGGCAGAATAGTCCGGATTTGCGTTTTATTTTTTGTTTCTCTATAATTAAATGATTATTATAATTTAAAAATAAACAAAATCTATATAAAATCTGACGATTTTATATAGCCTGAATCTCTTCTTTGGTGGCGATCTTTACCTTCTTCTCTCCCAGCACCTGCCTGGCCTTGGCGATATCATCCACTCGCAGGATGAGCATGGCTCGCTGTGCCTTGGCTGTGACGAAGGCGTAAGCATAATCAACATTAATCTGATTCTGCCCCAGCGTGTTCACGATATCATAAAGCCCACCCGGGGTATCCTTCATCTCCACGGCCAGGACATCGGTCATAGAGACGGTGAAGGCATTCTCCTTGAGAACTTTGTACCCCTTTTCCGGATCATCTAAAACCATGCGGATGACCCCAAAGTCGCCCGCCTCGGCGATGGTCAGTGCCCGGATATTCACACCTGCATCTGATAGAGTCTTGGCAACCTTGGCGGTCCTGCCCGGCCTATTCTCTACAAAAAGGGAAATTTGTTTGATCTCCGACATTTCTAAAGCCTCCTACACCTTTCGGTTATCTGTTACTCTCTTGG
>JAQTYS010000320.1 GCA_028688175.1 Methanothrix sp.
CATGCAACAGTGCTTGGCCGCTCGTTGGCAGGAAACAACCTTCCCCTTTACGGCTCATTGAGTAAGTACGATGCAGAGCAGAAGACAAGAGAGTTTAATATAACTGCTAAACATTCTCTTGAAAAGACTGCAGCTCTTAATGCAGATATCTTTACAACAGTAAGCGGAATAACAGCGGCCGAGTGTGCTGCTTTACTGGGAAGGGAGGTGGATATAGTCACACCAAACGGATTTGAAAACAGTTTTACCCCTAAAGAGAGCGAGTATAATGCAATACGCCTGACAGCAAGAGAGAAGCTAATCTCAACAGCTTCCTTTATGACAGGTTTACATCCTGCGGTTGATCCTCTGATTATTGCCATTAGCGGAAGATACGAGTTCAGAAACAAGGGAATAGACATTTTCCTGGACTCTCTGGGAGAGCTAAACAAGGATCCGCAAATTAAAAGGGAGATACTTGCGTTTATATTTGTACCTGCATGGAATAACGGTCCGGACAAAGAGCTGTTAGCCAAAACATCCTTTGATTCCGGTTACACGACCAACACGAGCCATCTGCTCAACGAACCTGACATGGACCCTGTACTGCGCAGAATAAAGGAGCTTGATCTGCTTAACCGGGAGAGTGACAGGATTAAAGTGCTGTTTGTCCCGACCTATCTCAACGGTAATGACGGGATTCTTAATCTCTCCTATTATAATCTACTCCCAGGTCTGGATCTCACGGTTTTTCCCTCCTATTATGAACCATGGGGATATACACCGCTTGAGAGCCTGGCATTTAAGGTTCCCACAATAACCACCACTCTGGCAGGATTCGGATTGTGGGTAGAGGAGCATTCAACAGAAGATCATCCTTCTGCAGGAATTATCGAGAGGAGAGACAACGGCCATCAGGAGGTTGTAAAGGCAGTTGCCGTTAAAATTTTGGAAATCGCAAATTTGCCAAAAGAGAGGGTGGATTCTATGCGTCTTAATGCACAGAAAGTTTCAGAAATTGCTTTGTGGGAAAACCAGATAAAGTATTATAAAAGTGCATATTCAGCGGCCTTAAGCAAGGTTATACGGGCAAAAGGGGCTTTCCCTTCTTTTACAGAGGAGACGGAGCACGAACCCTGCAGAGCTAAATCAGTCAACACCCCATCCTGGTCCACGATATTTATTAATAAACAGTTACCAGAAAGGCTCAAGGCGCTGGAGGCAATTGCAAAAAATCTTTGGTGGAGCTGGAACGAAGAGGCCGGGCAACTGTTCAGGGACATTGATCAGGATATTTGGTATAAATACAAGTCCAACCCGGTTGAGATGCTCGACAAGATACCACTCAGACGTTATTCCAGACTTGCCAGAGACAAAAAATTCCTTGCAAGACTGGACACTCTTTATGGGGAGTTTCTGGATTATATGTCAGTAAAAGACAAAATCAAAGGGCCTCATATTGCATACTTCAGTATGGAATACGGGCTGGACAGGTCCCTCAAAATCTACTCCGGAGGATTGGGTGTTCTTGCGGGGGACTTTTTAAAGGAGTCAAGCGACAAAATGGTGAAGATTACCGGAGTGGGATTGCTCTACAGATACGGATACTTTACACAAACCCTCTCATCTCAGGGAGATCAGGTAGTTACCTACGAGCCGCAGGATTTTCTTAAAATACCGGTTAATCCGGTAAGAGATTCAGAGGGAAACTGGAAGAGCATCAGTATTGCACTTCCCGGCAGAAACCTTAATGCCCGCCTCTGGAGGGTAGATATCGGCAGGACAGAACTCTATCTTATGGACACCGATTATGAGGAAAACTTGCCGGAAGACAGGGGAGTTACCCATCAGCTTTACGGGGGAGGTCTGGAGAACAGACTTAAGCAGGAACTGTTGCTTGGAATAGGTGGAATAAGAGCGCTGAAACTCCTTGGAATAGATGCCACTGTCTACCACTGTAACGAGGGGCATGCCGCCTTTACCGGCCTGGAGAGGCTCAGTAACTATATTCAGGATGAAAATCTTAGCTTTTCTGAGGCGATGGAAGTTGTGCGGTCTTCGTCACTCTTTACCACACATACACCTGTTCCTGCAGGACACGATTCCTTTCCCGAGGATATGCTCAGAAGCTACATTTCACACTATCCCGGGCGGCTGAGGATCTCCTGGGATGCCCTGATGGCACTTGGTAAGATAAATGCCGGGGACAAAAACGGAAAGTTCTCCATGAGCTATCTTGCAGCCAATCTGTCTCAGGAGATAAACGGAGTCAGCATGCTTCACGGTAAGGTAAGCCGGGACATCCTGGCACCGTTGTGGCCTGGTTATCTGCCACAGGAACTCCATGTCAGCCATGTTACCAACGGAGTCCATTATCCCACCTGGACAGCTCCGGAATGGAAAAGGATTCACAGGGAGGTTTTCGGAAGCGATTTTGAGACCCATAATTATTCCAAAAGCTGCTTTGAAGGCATATACAATGTAGACAATCAGCTTATATGGGATGTCAGGAATAATCTTAGAAAAAAACTTGTAAACTATATCAAGCACACATTGTCAAATCCCGAGACAAATTCTCACTATGCACCTCACCAAATTGTCAAAATCAGGGAGACTCTCAGGGATGATATTCTCACCATAGGTTTTGCCAGAAGGTTTGCAACTTACAAAAGAGCTCACCTCCTTTTCAGGGATCTTGACAGGTTGGAGAGGATTGTCAATAATCCGGAAAAACCGGTTCAGATTTTATTCGCCGGAAAGGCACACCCTGCGGATAAAGCCGGACAGGATCTGATTCGCAGGATTGTAGAGGTCTCTCTTATGCCACAGTTCATCGGGAGAATTCTCTTTATTCCGGGATATGATATGAGTGTGGCAAAGATGATGGTTCAGGGTGTGGATATCTGGCTCAATACACCCACAAGGCCCCTTGAGGCTTCCGGTACCAGCGGGGAAAAGGCTGCAATGAACGGAGTAATTCATTTTTCTGTTCTTGACGGATGGTGGGTGGAAGGTTACAAAGAGGGGGCAGGCTGGGCACTGCAGCAGGAGAGGGTCTATCTGGATCAGAACTCTCAG
>JAQTYS010000321.1 GCA_028688175.1 Methanothrix sp.
GGAAACTCCAGGATCTCCAGCTCAGGGATGTTCTGCTTGAGAAATCGCAGACCAAACGACTGGATGCGCGGCCAGTAGAATCTGAACCATGACCTGGTATTGGCTCCGATGTAATCGTAAGGCTCGGTGCCCTTTCTATAAATGGTTGCGAACAGAACCCTGGGAGTCATAAATCCCCTCTCCCTTCTCCATGGAAGATTAAGCTTGCGATTCCGGACCGGCGGAAATGCCCGTCTCTTCCTTTCCGCGGGCCAGCAGGTTCTGGTAGGCACTGGCAGCCAGCTCGCTGACATCGATGCCCATCTCTCTGGCGATGAGCAGCACTACGCCGTCCAGCTCCACCAGCTTCTTGAGAGAATCCTGTTTCTCATTGGCAAGAGCAATGACTTCTTTTCGGCTCATACCGGTATGAGATGTGATGAGCCTGATTCCCTGATCCAGTATTCCCTCCTCAGTGGAAGGCTTGAATCCCAGGGGAACCTCCACAGCCGCAGCATCAAAGACCGCATTTACCATATCGCCTTCCATCTTAACCATGCCTTCAGCTTCCGCTTCTCGCAGAAGAGCGCGCACCTTCTCCGGTGGCCCCCATTTCAGATCGAGGGATAAAGCAAAGATAAAGTCGCTGATCTTCAGGCTCGTCTTGCCGCGCTTCTTGAAAGGCGTGGCTACCAGAAAGGCTTTTTCAGGGTCCAAGCAAACACCTAAATCTCCTGGTTTGATGCATAACAGATATAAACTAGCCCGTCGAGAGGAGAAGGTTATTTATTCCTTCGAGTGAGAATTTATAAATGGGAAAAGCAGTTGGATACTAACTATATCAAAATCTGGCGTATGCCGTCGTGTGGTGTTAGATGAGGCAGATATACCCGATTATTATTCTATTCCTGCTGATTGCTGCCAGCTCTGCCCAGCTGGAAGCAGACAAGGAAAGATTTGATGTTGTGCTCCATTCCGGTGACTTGGAGGAGAGAACGCTAAAGGTAACCAATATCGGCGATGCGACGATCTTCAAGATATCAAAAACCGAGATGAGTGGCACTGCTAGAGATTTCATATTCTTGGGCATGCCGGAAGAAAAACCACTCAAGCCTCAGGATAATGCAGAGATTAAGATATACTTTGCCTTACCTCCGGAGACGCGACCTGGATCCTACACAGGGTTTTTATATCTGCTTGATAGCGCGCCTCCCTCGCTTCCCATGAGAATTGACTTTAACCTGACAGTCATCGGACAGGAGAGCTACGGCATAAGCATGACCATAGATGATGCCAAGTCTGCCAAGCTCTCTGCCAATGCTAACGATATCGCTCAGTTCGATCTGGCTGTTAAGAATCTGGGTGTTTTTAGAGATGTAGCCTCAATCGAAGCCGGCACGCTCCCCGAAGGGTGGAGCGTGACCTTGCTCGATGGAGAAAAAACGCAAGGCCTTCCCTATGATGTGCCTCTAGATCCAGGCATAACCCATACCATGAAGCTCCAGGTGCAAACATCATTGCCAGGCAAGAGGGGTATCATGGCAATAGCAGCTAAATCTTTAGGCAATCAGTCCAAGAATTCGTCCGTTGATGCAGAGGTCGATTTTGCCGCAGAAGTTCGGGGCTATAACGTGGAAATCAAGGTCCCGGAAATGATTGTAACCAACAAGACCTACAAGGGCTCCTTCAATATCATGCTGGATGTTAAGGAAAAGGTGATGGTGGGGATAGTAACGCCTCCTGAGCTTATGGTTATACCTCTAGCCCAAACGGTAGAGGTTACACCGCTTAAGCCCGGCATTGCCAATTTCACCTTGCTGGCATCAAAGAGCGGCGACTATCCACTGATCTTCCGTCTCATGGACTCCCAGGGCATTCCCATGCCGGAAGAGGTAGCATCCATCAAGGTGATCTTGCCGCAAGGCATGGTAATTCTCACAGGGGATGATTTCCTCTACAGCACTATCGCATCGGTATCCACTATGAGCAATAAAACAGCCGGTTTCAACCTGATTACAATTCCGCCAGGAAAGATAAGCGAAACAGATCAAGAGAAACTGCAAGACTATTCCAGGATCTTGATATTGGGCAATCAATCCATTGTCACTAAGGAAGCGGAAACGGCATTGCAGGGCGTGGAAATCAAACGCATTGACACAGGCAGTCTTTACGAAGAATGCTGGCTATTTGCCGAAGATGTTTGGCAAAATGGAACGGCCGAGGTGGTCTTAACCAGCTCTCTGCCTGCTGATATCTTCCGAGCCTATGAGAAGGCCAGGATGGCGGGAGCGCCAATAATCGTATGCAAGGGCGATGTGACTGAGAAGGTCAATACTGTGATAGCGGAAATGACTAAGAGAAATGTTACCCTCTCCAAAGCGCTCCTCGTAGGCGAGATTGGAGCGGAATATACTAAG
Source organism: Methanothrix sp. (assembly GCA_028688175.1). GTDB lineage: Archaea > Halobacteriota > Methanosarcinia > Methanotrichales > Methanotrichaceae > Methanothrix. The sequence goes on from JAQTYS010000321.1 coordinate 2,397, forward strand.
CCACTGCAAAGCGCAGGCATCAAAACCGAAGAGGTGAAAGCTTGAGGCTGCAATATCTAATACTATTCATAGCAATCATGTCCATTTCAGGGCTAAGCTATGCAGAGGACGCGCCCCTGGAAAGAGGTGTTAAGGGCGAGCTAGCTGATGTGGTTATGGTTGGAGCGGACGATTGGCATGCAGCTATTGCGGCTACTCCTCTGGCCATCTGGTCTCTGGAGAATCAGACCCGAGCATTGCCCTTGTTGATCCTTCCCAAAGCGGTCCAAGCTGGGGACAGAAATGGCTGGGTTGAAGAAGGCGATCTGCGGAAATATGGTGTCTCTGCTATCCTTAGCACATTTAAAGCCGCAAATATCAGCACCATAACCATCCATGCCGAGGCAGGAGATTTAGTAAAATCTCTGGTTGATGCAGCCCACAAAGACGGGCTGAAAGCTTATATTACAGCCACTCTCGAGGTTCCCGTTATCTCCGAGCCGCTGGCGGCAGAAGATATTAAAGAATTGCCCCAGGCCAGGAAAGCCATGCTTGCACAGGCCGGTCTCGACCTTACCGTGACTGACGATTCAAAAATTGATAAGAGCTTGCTGCAGGTGGCAAATCCCGATATAGGAGGCAATGCTACACTTTACTGCCCGGCAA
>JAQTYS010000322.1 GCA_028688175.1 Methanothrix sp.
GCCCTTTATGCCGAATCCGAGGATGGCGTTGTACTTGCCTTTCAGATATTTCTCGGCCAGAGCATGGCTGGGATGGCTTTCCAGTCCAGGATAATTGACCCAGGCCACCGCAGGATGATTTTGCAGGTGTTTTGCCACCAACAGAGCATTCTCCGAGTGTTTCTCCTGGCGCAGAGCCAACGTTTCCACTCCCTGCAGGAAGAGAAAGGCATTGAAGGGGCTCAAGGTCGGCCCGAGGTCACGCAGAAGCTGAACTCTCGCCTTGAAGACAAAAGCCACATTTCCCAGCCCCGGAAAGTTTCCAAATGCATCCCAGTACTTAAGGCCGTGGTAACTTGGATCCGGCTGGGTGAACTCTGGAAACTTTCCATTGGACCAGTCGAATTTTCCTGAGTCTACGATGATGCCGCCAATGGAGTTTCCGTGGCCGTTTATGAATTTCGTGGCCGAATCCACAATTATATCCGCCCCGTAGTCTATGGGCCTGACGATTCCAATTCCCACTGTGTTGTCCACCACAAAGGGAATGCCTGCCTGGTGAGCAATGCCGGCGATCTTCTCGAAGTCGGGCACATCCAGCTTGGGGTTGCCGATGGTCTCGGCATAGACGGCCCGCGTTTTGGAGTTGATGGCCTTCTCAAATTCCTCCGGCTTAGTGGAATCGACGAATATCACCTTTCGCCCCAGCTTCGGGAATGTATAATGGAATAGCTCGTAAGTTCCACCGTAAAGATTATTGGCGGATACTATCTCGTCGCCAACCTGGGTTATGGTCAGAAGCGCAATGGAGATCGCGGCCTGACCGGATGCTACTGCCAGAGCACCACTGCCCCCTTCAAGAGCGGCTATTCGTCTCTCGAAGACATCGTTGGTTGGATTCATGATCCGGGTGTAAATATTGCCCAGTTCCTTGAGGGCAAAGAGATTTGCAGCATGATCTGTGCTCTTAAATACGTAAGATGCGGTCTGATAGATAGGGACGGCCCGAGAACCGGTCGCGGGATCGGGGCTCTCCTGGCCGGCATGAACCGCTAGAGTGCCAATTCCATATTTTCTGTCGCTCATTTCATTCCTCTTTAGTTTCATATTCTTAGTTGCACGGTTATGTAAGAGTTTAGATTGAGGCAAAATCCGCCAACAGAAAAATATTGCCTCTATGCAAAGTTATAAAATTAACTAAAATTGCCGCTATAAGGAGCTTTATCTTTTCGAAGATGGGTAAGGAAGTACGCCAAATTGAGCAGTTCATGGCAATTCATTAAATGAGAGGTTTACTTATGGGAAGGATCTATGAAGATCTAACCAAGACCATTGGCAATACGCCTCTGGTAAGATTGAACAGAATCACTAAGGGCCTGGATGCTACCGTGCTGGTAAAGCTGGAATCATTCAATCCCTTGAGCAGCGTCAAGGACCGAATCGGCGTCTCCATGATTGAGGCGGCAGAAAAGGCGGGCCATATAAAAGAGAATACCATTATCCTTGAGCCGACCAGCGGCAATACCGGAATAGCTCTGGCTTTTGTCAGCGCTGCCAAGGGCTACAAGCTGACCCTTGTCATGCCTGAAACCATGTCCATTGAGCGGCGAAAGCTGCTCAAGGCCCTGGGCGCTGACCTAGTCCTTACCCCTGGAAGCCAGGGAATGAAGGGAGCGGTGAGTACGGCAGAAGAAATGCTGGCCAAAGATCCTCGCTTCTACTACATCCCCCAGCAGTTTAGAAATCCGTCCAATCCCGAGGTCCATCGCAAGACCACGGCAGAGGAGATCTGGCGGGATACAGACGGAAAGGTGGACATTCTCGTGGCTGGTGTGGGCACCGGCGGAACCATAACCGGAATCGCGGATGTCATAAAGTCCAGGAAGCCTGGCTTCAAGGCAGTGGCAGTCGAGCCATCCGCCTCACCGGTTCTCTCCGGAGGCAAACCGGGACCACACAAAATCCAGGGATTGGCGCCGGGATTCGTGCCTGATGTTCTCAACCTCGACCTGGTGGACGAGATAGTCAAAGTGGAGTACGAGGATGCCATAAAAACTGCTCGCCGCCTGGCTAGAGAAGAAGGCATCCTGGTTGGTATCTCCTCAGGAGCAGCAGCCTGGGCTGGGCTGGAGCTGGCAGCAAGACCGGAGAATAAAGGTAAGCAGATTGTGGTAATTCTCCCTGACACCGGAGAGCGATACCTCAGTACCGAGCTCTTCGAATTCTAGAGGTGGGCAGGAGATGAGCATCAGAGAAGATATCCGGACCGTCTTTGCCAAGGACCCCGCTGCCAAGTCTACCCTAGAGGTAATCACCTGCTATCCGGGGCTGCATGCCATCTGGATGCACCGGATCTCTCACTTCCTCTGGACTCATAAACTCTTTTTTTTAGCTAGATTCAGCTCCCACATCGGCCGCTTCCTGACTGGCGTTGAGATTCACCCCGGAGCAAAAATCGGCAAGCGGTTCTTCATCGACCATGGTATGGGGGTGGTTATAGGCGAGACGGCAGAGGTGGGAGATGATGTGCTGATGTACATGGGGACGGTCCTGGGCGGAACCAGTCTCGACAAAGTCAAGCGCCATCCCACGGTCGAGGACAGGGTGGTCATCGGAGCAGGCTCCATCATCCTTGGACCGATCACCATAGGAAGCGGCGCCAAGATCGGAGCAGGCTCGGTGGTGGTTCGATCTGTTCCCGCGGGAGCAACTGTGGTAGGTGTACCTGGAAGAATAGCCGAGCCTGAATGCCCGGCAACTGGAACGGATCTGAACTATGCCAATCTGCCCGATCCCATGCTGCGAGTGGTCAGCAGGCTGCTCGACCGGCAAAACCGGCTAGAGGAGCGTCTGCGCTCTCTGCAAAAAGCTATGCCGGGGCCGGAGGCGGAGATGCTGGTGGCCCAGATGAAAAAAGAAGAGGAGATTCGAGAGGCCTTGCGGGACATTCTCGATCCTGAGGTGGGCATAGATATCGTGGACCTGGGACTGATCAAAGATATAATCATTCGTAGCGAGGATACTGTGGAGGTGAACATGGTGCTGACCTCCCAGGTTTGCCC
>JAQTYS010000323.1 GCA_028688175.1 Methanothrix sp.
CATTCAAATACGCACTGGCATCATAACCGATTACAAGTCCTTGTTCTAGTTCAATACGTAGTTTCACCTGTTCTTCAGAGCTGATGGCACCTGCTCTTAAAGGGGAAAAGCTTGCGATCAAGTAATTTGCCGATACATGATCTACTGAAACATTCACCATATCTACCAATCCATTTCTTTGGAGGAAGGCTTGACCGACATCTAAAGCTTCCTCGATGGAGAGATTAGCCTTCTTGGGAACAAAGTCACTGAGCATCCACAGAATGTCTCCCCTACTTTTAGTGACTGCCACAGTAATCCGCTCCCCAGTAGTACCAAGGGCGGGGACTATCTCCACGGTATAGGTTTGACCAAAGTCCTCAACACCTTCTGTTACTGTAATCAAGTGCTCTTTTAGACGCCGACGAGTGAGAAAATGAACGGCTGCACGGCGGGCCGTATCCTTGTCTATGGATACCTCGGAAGTAGTCTGTGCCTCCGCTGATAATGGTCGTACTTGTAGTATCTCTTCTATGGCAACCAAACTGTAGGCTGCGGGATGACCTTTTTGGGCATCCTCAATCGCGGTAGCAAAACCGCTCACCCAAGGAATTGTCAAACTGCTATTTTGGACCGTAAGCCGAGCTTTGTCTAGCTCAGCATTAATAACAGTCAGGTAGTTCATAAAGTCGGCCATTTCCTCTGGTTCCGAAGTGTTATTCTGCTTACTGTCCAATACCGTCTGTCGGGTGTACTCAGCTAAGGAACGGAGAAAAAGGATGGTCTTGGACAAGTCCAAAGGTAGAATGGGAAGTTCCTCAAGATGCAACCGGGCAGCTAAGGCATGGTAGTGGGCATTAAGTAAGTAATTGGCCTGGTTTGCTGGATCAACGGATACCATGGCTTTGCCTAGCTCATTTTCTATCTCTGCCAAGTGCCCCGATAACTCATAAAAAGCACAGTAATAGTGGTTTTCGATCCCCTGTTCTCTCTGTCGCCCTGTAAAATATTGATAGCCTCCCCACAGTAACAACCCAATACTTAAAAGGGCAATTAATCTAGTTTTATGCAAAGGCCTCCCCCCTGCTATTTCGTAAACACATGTTGCCCGATGATCTTAGTCTTCGGTCTAGTCTCCAGCCAAGGGCTCCGAGCGATTTGCGGGTTATAAAAGTATACAGCTCCTTCGGAGGGGTCCCACCCACTGATAGCATCAATCGCTGCCCTTTTTGCCTCCTCATTAGGCTCAAGATTGATTTGCCCATTGGTTACAACGGTAAAAGCCCCAGGCTGATAGATTACACCGGGTATCGTATCCGGAAATAGGGGACTTAACAACCGATTTAGTACTACAGCAGCTACGGCTACCTGGCCCGAATAGGGCTCAGCCCGTGCCTCGGCATGCACAAGTCGAATCAATAACAATAGGTCCGCCTCTTCAATTGGTAGCCTTTCCTCATCCTCTGAGATCTTTGGCCCTTCCCCGGAAAACTGTTGGAGTACACCGATTAACACGCAGATACTAATTAGCATTAAGGCTAGAAGTCTCGGATCATGGATTTTCCTCCAGAATAAGTCAAGCATGGCTGTTTTCGCCAACCTTCCTAGGGTGACTAATAAATAGTATGATCTGGTTGCAACCAATCCATGCATGTACCCAAGCTTTCCCCCGATGAATATGGCGTTAACGGAAGGAAATCCCGGCTGAAGCGACGAATGTTGTGATGATTAAGATGTAACACCGAGGGAGGACACACTGTTGAGGCTATTTCGGTTAACTTGTTCTATAGCTTTTGCCCTATGTTTAATGTTGACTTTAACAACTGGGGCCGCGTCGCCATTTATTGGTGGTACTGAAGAACCATGTACCATTGATTCATCCCAGTTGTTAGATAAAGTAATAACCACATACACCGAAATAAAGGAACTGAGGATAGTTGTCCGCATAGAGATCATGGACCCTAATTCTTCCGGGGAAGCTGTCTCTGATTACATCATCGGAGAGGTATTATATCGCCGGCCGGATGTATTGCGGTTAACATATCTTGAGCCCATGGAATGGGCCGACTATTTTATTCTCATTGATAAGAGTAAAGATACGATCAAGCGGTATCAACCGGTAACGGATCGACTGTTTGTGGAATCATTATCCCGGGCGGCAAAGGATAATGTTGGTTTATCTTTAGATAGTCTGTTAACACCCCCTAAGAAAGAAGACGTTCTCAAGGTTAATCAAATGACTGACCTATTAACTGACAAGCAATACTATGTGGTCCACAACCGAACACAGCAATATGATGATTTGGGAGTTCAAAAGTTCTGGCTGGACCCTGAGACTTCGTTGATCAAGCAAGTGCATTTGTACAATCTTGAAGAAAAGTTATTGCTCCGGGGGGTCGTCTTGGAGATGGAAATAAATCCAAATATTCAGGATGCAGATTTGTTTTTCATACCACTGGAAGCAGAGGTAACACAACGATAGGAAATACGAGGGATATTAATGAGACTGCCTTCTTTTGCTGTTTCGCGTACTGTAACAATGACAATGCTCATTATCGCTGCCTTGATCTTCGGCGGAATCGGTCTTGACCGCTTAGGTTTAGAACTTCTGCCTGATTTGAACATACCGATGATGACAATTGCCACCCTTTACCCCCTGGCTAACCCGGAAACGGTTGAAAAGGAGGTCACAACTCCCATCGAACAAGCCATGTCCACAATTCCTAATGTAAGGAAACTAGAATCAATCAGCACAGAAAATGTATCCTTGGTCATGGCACAGTTCAATTGGGGCACAGACTTGGATAAAATGGTGGATCAGGTACGGATCAGCTTAGATCGTTTGTCTTACCAGTTGCCCACGAATAGTTCGGCACCTTTAATCATGTTAGTCGATCCAAACCAAACCCCATTGATGTTGGTGGGCGTTAGTGGGGCTTTAGAGTCTGGGGAGCTTACTGCCGTTGTTGACGACTTTCTCCCTGCTTTAGAGCGGATACCGGGAGTAGCAAGTATAACGGCAACTGGTGGTGCCAAAGAAGAGATCTACATTAAGT
>JAQTYS010000324.1 GCA_028688175.1 Methanothrix sp.
CTGCGCAGTACCAAAACACCCCTGGGGTCGCCTCCTGTCGCTCACTCAAAATCTAATCACAAGAAACATCATCATGAACAATAGAATAAATAAGTTACGAAAACTCTCTGTTGAAGCGGAACCCACATTGTCTATCGAGCGGGCGCTCATTGAAACGGAATTTTACAAGGAGAATTACGGCAAATATCCCATTCCGGTACTGCGGGCACTCAACTTCATGGAGATTTGCAAAAGGAAAACAATATATATCGGGGAGGATGAATTGATTGTTGGTGAAAGAGGACCGAAACCTAAGGCGGTTCCTACTTTTCCGGAACTCACCTGTCACTCGGCGGAAGACCTGAATGTACTCAATACGAGAGAGCTTCAGAGGTATACAATCTGCAGGGAGGAAATCGAAACCTACGAAAAAGAGGTGATTCCATACTGGGAGGGCAAAACGCAGCGGGAGAGAATCTTTGGCCATGTGCCGGATGAGTGGCGCGCTGCATACGAAGCAGGTTTGTTTACCGAGTTTATGGAGCAGCGCGCCCCCGGCCACACAGCTCTTGACGGTAAGATTTACAAGATGGGGATGCTCGACTTCAAGAAGTAGATTGCTGCCGAACTCAGGAAGCTGGATTTTCTGAATGACCCGGAGGCCACCGACAAACAGGAGCAGCTTCGTGCAATGGATATCTCCTGCGATGCGGTTATTCTGTTTGCAGAACGACATGCACAACTCGCCGAAAAAATGGCAGATGATATGGAAGCTCAGATGGAGAGTGAATGGAAAGAAAAATCTCCGGCAGGGCATTGGATGAATAGTAACTCTGAGAGTCACAGTAAAAATTGTGAATGTAAAAAACACACAACAGAGGATTGCTGCGAAAACATTAACGAAGATGACCATCAAAAAATTGCACCTTCACTAAAAACCCGTGCTGCTGAACTTCGTAAAATTGCAGCGGTGTGCCGCAGGGTACCGGCGTTTGCGCCTCATACTTTTTGGGAAGCGATTCAGATGTACTGGTTTGTACATTTGGGTACAATTACCGAACTCAACGGATGGGATGCTATGAACCCGGGATACCTTGACCAGCATCTTGCCCCTTTCTACGAAAAAGAAATTGCCGCAGGCAGCCTCACCCGCGAGGAGGCAAAAGAGCTCATCGCCTGTTTCTGGATAAAGGTCAATAACCACCCGGCACCGCCAAAAGTTGGAATCACGGCAAAGGAGAGCGGAACATACAACGACTTTACAAACATCAACATTGGCGGAGTAAAGGCAGACGGCAGCGACGGGGTGAGCGAAGTATCGTACATAATCCTCGAAGTTCTTGAAGAGCTGCATATACTTCAGCCGGGAGCATCAATACACATCAGCAGCAGGACACCGGAAAGATTCCTGAAGGCAGGGTGCAATGTTATCCGCAAAGGGTACGGCTATCCGTCGGTTTTCAACGCAGATGCCTATATTCAGGAACTCACGCGGCAGGGCAAATCCCTCACCGACGCACGCGAAGGCGGATGCAGCGGATGCATTGAGGTGGGTGCATTTGGCAAGGAGGCATATCTGCTCACAGGATACCTGAATGTCCCAAAAATTCTTGAGATTACCCTTAACAATGGAACCGATCCCGTAAGCGGAAAAGTTGTAGGGATAAAAACCGGCGACCCGCACGGATTTAAAAGCTTCGAAGAACTGTACGATGCATTCATAAAACAGCTGAATTACATAACTGACCTCAAAGTGAGGGTAAGCAACTATATCGACAGGATGTTCGCAAAATATGCTCCCGCCACATTCTTGTCGGTGGTAATCGAAGACTGCATCAGAAAAGGGAAAGACTACTACAACGGCGGCCCGCGTTACAACACAAATTACATCCAGTGTACAGGGCTTGGAACTGTAACCGATTCCCTCTCGGCAATCAAATGGCACGTTTTCGAAAACGGGACTTCTTCAATGGAGAAGCTGCTGAATGCCGTTGCCCGGAACTGCGAAGGGGAAGAGATATTAAGACAGACAATCATAAACAAAACTCCATTCTTCGGGAATAACGACAATTACGCCGATTCAATAGCTGTGAGGGTTTACAACGACCTTTTCAATGCAATCGAGGGCAAGCCAAACACAAAAGGGGAGTGTTTTCACCTTAATATGCTCTCCACAACCTGCCACGTCTATTTCGGAAAAGTTATGGGAGCAACTCCAAACGGAAGGCCGGCGGGAAGAGCCATTTCCGATGGCACCTCACCATCACAGGGTTCCGATACCCACGGCCCTACCTCGGTAATCCAGTCCCTTGGCCGGCTCGACCAGATAAAATCCGGAGGCACACTTTTAAACCTCCGATTCCTTCCTAATCTTGTAAAAACCGAACAGGACGTAGCTAAACTTGCCTCACTCATCCGCACTTATTTCTCCCTTAGCGGCCACCATATTCAGTTTAACATAGTGGATACAGTCACGCTTCGCGATGCCCAGCAAAAACCCGAAGAGTACCGCGACCTGCTCGTGCGCATGGCCGGGTACAGCGACTATTTCAACGACATGAACACCGACCTTCAGGAGGAGATTATCTCCCGGACAGAAAACGACTCGTTTTAGACCTTAAGATTAAAATTGCTATCTTAACCTGTGAGTTTTAGTCATCAACAATATTATTCGGAAACTTATGAGCTACATATTTGACATAAAACGATACTCGATAAACGACGGGCCGGGGATAAGGCTCACTGTTTTCTTCAAGGGTTGCCCCCTGTCCTGCATATGGTGTCATAACCCGGAGGGGATTGACAAAGGGCAGAATAAACTGTACAATAAGCAGAAGTGCCTCAATTGCCTAACCTGTGTAAATACCTGTCCGCAAACTGCACTTGCAATGATGTCGGACGAGATTTCCACAGATATGTCTCTTTGCACCGGTTGTGGAAAGTGCGCAGAAGCATGCCCTACAAAAGCTCTTGAGATGTCGGGAAAGGAGATGACGACCAATGAAATTATGAAAATAATTGAGAAGGAAATCATCATTTTCGACCAG
>JAQTYS010000325.1 GCA_028688175.1 Methanothrix sp.
AAGTACCGGTAGAGGATGCCATCGCTTTAGAACAAGCCCTAACCCGCACCGGTAATATCCAAGTGCAACTGGTGCGATTTCCCCAGGTGGATCATCTTTTCATGCCTAGCTCCGACGCATTCAGTCTGGCCGATTATGACGACATTTCTCGCAGCATCGCCCCGGCAGTAATTGATACCTTTAACGAATGGCTACAGACTAACTTCTAGGGTGAAGTTGGCGACTAGCACTGTGCACACAGGGATTGCTGTGCAGCCAATTTGCGAATCTGAAGTAGGATGGAGGATGTCGCAGGGCTTTCCCAAAGCTTAGGCAAGCAGCAGTAGGGTATAACCCCCGGCACTGTTGCTCTAAACAGTGGTGTAGTTCGTATATTGGTTGATTCCCAACTGTATGAACCTAAGGTTATTATTATGAGGCGGTGCAATATGAAAGACAAAGCAAGTAAATCAACAGTAATTGGTGTTCTTATTTATGTGGTCTATTCATTGGTAGATAGATTTTGGGTTCGGTTTCCCGATGTTGTAGCGATTCCTGCTCTAATACTTGGGACTGTACTCATACTGGCCGGAATGATGAAGCCACCGAAAGACAACAGATGAAACCCCAGCTGCCTAGCCTCCTCAAGCCGATGTGCTCCGCGGGGCGACGGCGCATTCACTCTTAAGGGTGGCATCAACTGTGCACTCTACCAGATCGTATCGATGACGAGTCATCGTTGCCCAAGAGACTGAGCATGACCGGGCGTATTTAGTTAGTTATTGGGGGAAAAAGAGTTGGTCATCACATCTTCCGTTTACCCAATCCAAACGTAGGTGAAGCAGATGGTTGAACCCTGCCACACCAATGCATACCCACTACCCTGAAAACTCCGGTTCTAAGGCCCTAAAAAAGGCAATAAGAATCTAGCCCATACGTTATTACGAACGAGCGTTCATAATAACTTGGTTAATCTTACCTTTGTCGTAACCGCCTAGTGGCGATTTTAGGCGATCTTTTCGAGAGTTACGCTATAGCCTAGGCTTCTAGCCTTTTGATTGCGGTTCTTGTGATGCAGCAATCTGTCTTCGGTATTCTGCCCTGCGTGCCTCCTTCTATTGAAGTTGCAACAATGCGTGCTACCTAGGATTACTAGGGTCCGTCTACTCATCGGGCTCAAGGCACCAAGTGAAGTTCGATCTCTGTTCGCCAGCCGCAGAATAATTATACCCCTAACCTCGCTCCAGTTTTCATCTATTCGATGGTGTGGCGCCAGCCACATGGGGGTCTCCTTTGAAATGTTGCTGTATTAACCATTTGCAGGCACTTTCTACCATGCCACTACCGATGGGTAGGTCTAGCTCCTTAGACCTTTTATAGTCTATGTGTTCGCGATGTGTTTCCAGACACTGAAGCAGATTAGCCAGAGCTCTGTATGCGCCACTAGGCAACCCCGGGATAGAGAGGGCGTTTTGAACATCCTGGATAACCTCATTGTGTTGACCATGGCGCAAACGGTGCCTAGCACTCCCAAACCATTCCTTGGCTTAGTTAGTACGTCCATCTAGCCATATTCGGACAGCTTCCCACAGATGCTGCGCTGCATGGTAAAAATCCAATATACTCCTCTACGAAATGGAAGTTTCTTTGTACGTGGACGTGATAAACAACTAATGGCTAGAAAAAGCGGAAGGAGTAGGGGAAATGTTCGCTCGGCAATGTAGATATGGTAGGTTGGGTTGTCAACACTTTCCCGGACACTCTACTAAGCGACACTCACTAAAAGCTCTTCCGTGTAATGGTTTAGCCATTCCAATGGGCTAAGATAACCTAACCGTTTTTGTACGCGGCGCGTGTTGTAAAAGAGACTGTCAGGCAATCTGTGTAAACTCCAGGTCTCCTAAGAATAATTTGTAACCCTTTCTCCGAAGTATACAGTTAACTGTGAGTATATGGTACCCCAATCTCGCATTATCTTAGTCCATCGTCTCTCCGTATCCTGAATGGCTAAATACATGAGTTTTAGAACCGCATCCTCGTTGGGGAACATGCACCGTGACTTCATCACCTTCTTAACTGCCCGATGGAAGCTCTCAATCGGATTAGTGGTATAAATGAGAGTACGTATCTCGGGACAATACTTGTAGAACGTTGATAATTCTGACCAGTTGGCCATCCAGGAACGGGAAATATGGGGGTATTTCTTGTCCCATTTTTCTGCAAAGCACTCAAGTTCCGCGTACCCTTCAGCTTCGCTAGAGGCCGTGTAAATCCTTCTGAGATCGGTAGCCACAGCCTTACGCTCTTTCCAAGGCACAAACTTGAGGGAGTTGCGGATCTGGTGAACAATACACTTCTGAACTTCGGACTGGGGGAAAGCAGCTCCAATTGCTTCAGAAATGCCCGTTAGGTTGTCCACAGCAAAGATGAGGATGTCCTGAACACCACGGTTTTTAAGCTCATTCATCACTGTCAACCAATACTTCGCCGACTCTGTTTCTGCAATATAAAGACCTAAACAGCTTTTGACGCCCTCTAGGTCGATCCCCAGGATGGCATAGACAGCAATGTTTTTCACAACACCATCATAGCGCATCTTGACCATCATAGCGTCCATGAAAACGACAGCGTACACCGGTTGTAACGGCCGAGTTTGCCAGTCCCGAGCGTGCCCCATTACGGTATCAGTGATGGTGCTTACCGTCTCATGAGATATCTCATACCCGTAGATGTCGTAGATGTGTTGCTTGATATCTCGGGTTGTCATTCCCTTAGCATACATCGAGATGACCTTAGCCTCGATGCCCGAAATATCCCGTTGTCTCTTCTTAACTACCTTCGGGTCAAAAGTTGAGTCGCGATCACGAGGTACGTCCAACTCAATCGGTCCTAGGTTGGAGCGCACCTCTTTCGTCGTAAAGCCATTCCTTGTATTGCCATCTTTACTGGCGTTTTGCTCGTCTTGTAGCCTAGATGATCCGTTATCTCGCCATCGTAAATGGCTTCAAGAACCTCTTTCGTCATAGTCCTCATTAGCTCCTG
>JAQTYS010000326.1 GCA_028688175.1 Methanothrix sp.
ACTAGAAGCCAATTGGATCTCATCCTTTCTGCATAGCTTGTCCACTACTAGCTTACAAGGATTAATATACTACTTTTTCCTCCTCCTGTCTCTGGGAACTGTATCACTGGAGATTAAGCATTGTACCAATGGATACCAACCGATACCCCTTCCCTTGTAGCTGTTCAATCATTTGAGGGAGTGCCGCAAGGGTGTTGGGCCTAGGATGCATTAGAACGATAGCCCCGGGACTAGCCTTTGGTACCACCCGGTTGATGATGGTTTGGGGCGATGGATTCTGCCAATCGATGGTATCTAGGGTCCACATGATCGTCCTGAATCCGAGGGAAGCCGCCATTGCTGTAACCCGTTTATCCACATCGCCTGCAGGGGGAGCAAACAAGAGAGGCTTATACCCTACATGCTCCATGATCACCCTTTCGGCCTGTACAATCAGCTCCATTAGATCGGTATCGGAAAGCCGTGTGGTCTGGGGCGCGTGCCAGTACCCATGGCTACCAATTTCATGCCCGGCCTTGACAATTTCCCGGGCCAACGCGGGGTTCTTCTCCGTCCAAGGACCGGTTAAGAAGAAGGTGGCGTAGACGCCATAGGTTTTGAAGAAACTGAGAATCTCAGGCAGCACATCTTCACCCCAGTCTACGTTAACCGCAAGGCTCATCACCTGCTGAGTGGTCTTGACTTGGTAGATTGGGGAGAACATATCTGAGGTAACCGCCGGGCGCACCGGATGCATAACGAAGGAGATCTCTTCACCGGTCTTAGCCTGTAAGGCACGCTTTGCGGTGGCCGGAACATCGGCTAATACTCCCGAGATCTCAGTGGTTATCTGCCCCGTGGCTGGATCGTAGCGGGCGTTTACGGGAGCAACTTCCACTTCGTCTTTGATTCCGTGGAGTACCTGTAGGAGTTCCCCCTCTAGTAAGCCACCAATGTCCTGTCCACAAATATGTACGCCCGGTCGAACCCCATGCACATATCGTATGAACTGATCCTTGACACAAAGGGAAAGACTGATCACAAAAACACCCACAAGTATCCACGTCAAAATCCGGACTTTACTTTGAGGGATGTTTACACAGACAATAGGGAACCGAGACATTTACCTTCCCTCCCTACTGGGTATTTGCTTCTTGGTTCTTTGCAGACCCGAGTGGGGTTCAATAATGTAGTTATCTTTGTAGATCAGCTCAGAGACCGACACAAACTGATACCCCTTGCCCAAAAGGTCTGGGATCAATCGTTTGATCACATCAGCGGTGAATCGGCCGTTATTGTGCATCAAAATGATATCCCCCGGTTTGACGCTGCCCATGATCCGGTTGTAGATGTAATCTGCTGTAACATCCTTCCAATCCAATGAGTCCACCGACCACTGAATCGTATAGTACCCAAGCTCAGCAGCGGTCTCGATCAGTGTATTGTTGTATTCACCAAAGGGGGGCCTGAAGACCGTGGAGCTTTGTCCGGTTAGACCTTTGATCAGATCGTGGGTCAGCATCAGTTCATCCACTATCTGCGCCCTAGAAAGGCTATTCATATGGGGATGAGTGTAGCTGTGGTTGCCGATCTCATGACCTAGGGCCGCGATTCTCTTCACATCAGTGGGGTATTTCTCCAACCAGTACCCACAAAGAAAGAAGGTGCTCTTGATGTTATACTGTTGTAACGTGGTCAGAATACCCTCGGTATACTCATTTCCCCAGGTGGCATCAAAGGTGAGGCTGATTTTCTTCTCCGGTGTATCCACTCCATAGATGGGTACTAACCTGCCGGTCAATAATCCCATGACTGGCCTAATTACTTCTTTTGACACCAGATAGATGTTTACCAATAGCACAACGCCAAGAACAATAAAAAGTAGATTGCGGTGCGCTTTGGGTAGGTAGAATACGCTCATGGCAAGACCCCTCCTGATAGAAATCTATGCGGGAATACCACAAGCTATTACTAGCTAATAAAATCGGTGCACGCGGCGAGAATCTCCTGGACTGATCCCTTAGCCAAGGTACAATCTGGCATGGAGCCCAGCACGACGGTTCCATACCGACGGGTGAGAATGCGCACATCACAAATGAGCACAACCCCCATATCAGTAGTCTTCCGGATTAACCGGCCAAAGCCTTGCCGTGTTTTCAGCACGGCTAACGGCAACATGTATTCAAGGAAATCGTTGCCGCCCCTTTTCCGAATATCCTCACACTTAGCCTCGGTGATCGGGTCTTTCACGGGCCTAAAGGGGAGTTTAGCGATAACCACACAGGATAGATCCTCCCCGGGCACGTCCACCCCTTCCCAAAAGCTATCGGTGCCAAGCAAGACTGCATTACTGGTTGTTCTAAACTCTTCGATTAACTGCTTTCGTTCCCCTTGTCCTTGAACTAGGATCACAAAGCCCTGCAGATGCTCTTTCAGCAGACGGGCCTGTCTTTTCATGGCGGCATAGGATGTAAATAGGACGAAGGTTCTTCCTTTGGTAACCGGAAGGAGCTCTATCAGAAGCTTGAGGAGGGCTTGATCATATGATCCTGCTTGGGGGGAGGGAAAATCCGCAGGGATACCCAACAGCACCTGCTCTTTATAGAAGAAGGGGGAAGCTAGCTGGGAGGTAAACCGGCGTTCTAGTAACAGTGAATCTGCCCCCTCTCCAATGCCTAACCGATTACACAGAAAGGAGAAATCTCCGTTTACGGTTAGAGTGGCTGAGGTTAATACAACGGTGCTAGTACGGGAAAACAGCTGTTCGTGCAAAAAAGATCCCACATTGATGGGAGCACTGTTTAGGGTCAAGTTTGTACCCGTTGCTCCCTTTCTTTCAATCCAGGCCACGAAATTATCGTGAGGATAGGTAGCAAAAAAATCCCCGGTGTGGCCGAGATTCGTACACCGTTTCCCGAGGCTATTTAGGCTATGGTGGATGCTTGTACAACGTTCATCGTCCTGAATATATTCCGCTGTCTCAATGAGCCGGTTGCCCATATTTCGAGCGGCCACACTAAGCTGTTCTA
>JAQTYS010000327.1 GCA_028688175.1 Methanothrix sp.
GGTCCGCCATAACCTGGAGCTTGGGGCAGTGGAGATCCTTCTCCTCTCTGAGGATCTGAGAAAGACGCGAGCCAAGATCGAATGCACCAGCAGAAGCTGTGACTTCTCTATGTATCAAACTCGCACTGCATCAACTGCGCCCTTAGGCAACTGTCTTAAGTGTGGCGCGGCTCTAACCATAACAAAAGAAGAAGACATAGTCTCCGAACTATCAAAACTGGCAGATCAGAGCAAAGCAGAGGTCAAGATCATCTCCACGGAGTTTGAAGAGGGTGAACAGCTTTACAAGGCCTTTGGCGGGATTGCTGCCATCCTCAGATACAAGACCAGCCATATCTAGAGGCGATTAGAACGATTGAGGTTACTATTTGCTCATCGGTTCGGCCCACGGAGCGGGTGGAGAAGGTCGTATCAGCCATTGAGAACATCTTTCCCGGCCTGATCATGGACATTCGTGCCGACAAGATTGAGGCCTACAACGGCCCGGATAGCCTGAAGATGCTGCATGAGCTCTTAAGAAGGCAAAAGATTCTGGACACCGCTCGAAAGGTATTGCTGCGCGGATTGGTGGGCAATACTACCACATTCCAGCTCAGCAAGCAAGCTGCATTGATGGGAGTGGTGAGCTTTCCTCCGGAAGAGGAGGCTTTGGGGTCATTGCATGTGCAGATTACGGGAGGCGAGAGCGTTATCAATTGGCTGGCGCCTGAGACTGAGAATGGCATACCGGTCCGAGAGGTTGACCTGAGCGAGATCGTTGTAGCTATGCAGGAAGGAGCAGATGTTTAGCTTCTCCTCAAGCAAACTGGTGGACAGGCCCTTTGACTGGGCCTATCAATTGAAAGATCTGGGCTACAGCGGCTGGGAGATTGTAAACGAAGGAAAGCAGAAGCTAACGCGAGAGAACCTGGCCGAAGCAAAACAGATCGTAGGGACTACTGACCTTATTATTACCATTCACCTGCCCTATTCCGACCTGAATTTGGCCTCCGTGAATCAGCCCATCTGGGAGGAGACAGTGCGACAGATGAAAGAGTGCCTGGATTTTGCCAGCGACTTTGCCCGCCTGGCTGTGCTTCATCCCGGTCATTTCTCGCCTCTGGGAATGCATATGCCTGATGCAGCCTGGTCGCAGAGCATCCTGGGCATCCAGCAGGTCTGCGATCATGCCCAGAATCTGGACATGAGAATTGCCGTGGAGAACATGGTCAACATGCCTGCTATTTTAGGACGCCGACCGGAAGAGGTTATGGGAATAATAGAGACCGTGGACCGGGAGAATGTGGGCTTTATTTTTGATGTGGGCCATGCCAATACCAATGGAAACGTAGAGGACTTCTTGCATCTTGCAGACAAGATGATTCATACTCATGTGCATGATAATCACGGAGAGAGAGACGAGCACCTGCCGGTGGGAAACGGCACCGTACCCTGGAAGAAAGTTGCCGTGGCTTTCAAGGATTATAAAGGCCGCATCGTCACAGAGTCCCGCTCTTTAGAGGAGGGGCAAAGGTCTGTAAATCGCTTGAAGAAGATGATGAACCTCGACTAGAGACACATACTAGAGACACATGATTGAGATACATATGTCGATCTTTGATAATCTATCCAAAAGCATGCTGGACGGCTTTGACTGCAAAGACAAAGCCCGGGAAGAGGCCTACTGCCTCTCCCGCAAGGTTATTCGCCTCTGCTCTTCCTCCATCCGGTCTGTGCACAGGAATGACCTGGCCCTGGCTGAAAAGCTCATCAGCGAAGCAGCCATCGATCTGGAGCGAATTCGAGAGGTGCTGTCGGATCATCAGGATGTACGCTACGCCGGATTTGTGGACGGAGCTGAGCAGGAATATGCGGAAGCCAGGTGTGTCTATTCCATAATCACACGCTGCCAGATCCTGACCCCAGATGATGTGGGAGTTGAAAGCGTTAACTATCTGGCGGGGCTGGGAGATGTCACCGGAGAGCTGCGCCGTCACATTCTGGACCTTATTCGCGCCGGTAGAGCAGCGGAAGGCGAGTACTTCCTGGGCGTTATTGAGGAGATTTATTACCTGCTCATGCTCTTCGATTATCCGGATGCTATAACTCGCGGCCTGCGCCGCAAGAGCGACCTGGCCAGGAGCATGCTGGAAAGGACGCGCGGAGACCTCACAAATGCTCTGGAACTGGCCAAGATGCAGGAATCGCTCGGCAATTTCCGTGAGCATCCTAAAAAAATATAATTTCATTTATCTGCCCAAAAGCCAAACCACAAGACACAAAACCACAGAGGACATACAAAGAAAAGACCAATTCCCTGGAGCTAGAAAGCATGAAGTTTGATCCCAGCATTATTAAGGAGGCTGCCAAAGAAGATTTTGATAAGGCCTGGCAGCAGGGGAGGGAGTATCTCGGCAAGCCTTCCCTAAACGAGAGATATCCCAGAAATAGCTATTCTTTTGGGACGGTGCACCCTATATTCGACACTGTTCAGAAGCTTCGAGAGGCCTACATTCGTCTGGGCTTTTCCGAGGCCATGAATCCGGTGATGGTCGATGCATCGGATGTTTACCGCCAGTTCGGCTCGGAGGCGCTGGCTGTGCTGGATCGCTGCTTTTACCTGGCCGGCCTGCCGCGGCCGGATATCGGCATGTCTGATGAGAGGATCGCTCAGGTAAACGCCCTTTTGGGCAGGGAGATTTCCGGGGAAGAGGCGGAGGCCTTGCGCCAGATTTTGCATGGCTACAAGAAGGGCAAGGTGGAAGGCGACGACCTTGTGCAGGAGATCGCCGCAGCTCTTGGAGCGCACGATGCTCTCATCTCTGTCGTCTTAGAGAAGGTCTTTCCTGAGTTTCGGGAGCTGAAGGCCGAGGCTACGACGCGCACTCTGAGAAGCCACATGACCTCGGGGTGGTTTTTATCGCTCTCCAATCTTCACCACCGCACCAAGCTGCCGCTCAAGCTCTTCTCTGTGGACCGCTGCTTCCGCCGGGAGCAGGCAGAGGATGC
>JAQTYS010000061.1 GCA_028688175.1 Methanothrix sp.
GTTCCTTTGCGGATATCGGAAATGCTATTATCGTTCTGCAAAATCTGAGGCAAAAAGCCATTTCGAAAGAGATTTAAGGTCAATCCTGCCACACCGTCATCTCGGTAGTTCTCCAGATTGAACTGGTTTAGATGAGTGTAATCTATCCAGGCCACATCCGCCAGAGGCTCTTCTGGAGCTTTCATCAAAGAATTGTTGATGCTTGCGGCAAGTCCCAGTGAGAGGGCCGCTGCTAAAGCGAGGCATATCAGGAATCGCAGAGAAAATTTAATTCTATATATATAAGCTACCAGGGCAAAAAGAAGGAAAAAGGATGCATAGTATTGATAGGCAGCATAATCTGATTCACGGCTTGTCAGCCAGGAAGCGGAATTGTAGACCAGATTATATCTAAACGGCAATTCGTTATTGAATATATAAGATGTGTCCCCAAATACCAGCACCTTTCCCTTGCCATAGGTATCGCATGCTGCAATGACCAGGTCGCCCAAGACTTCGCCTGATTCATAAAGCCTGTCTCCGAGATGTCCTGGCGTACTCTGATTGGATTTGTCTGAGAAAGCAAACCGTCCTATGATCAGGGGCCTGGCATTGCCGCTAAGACTTAGAGATGCGCCTACGGAAGATGTGGCTAGATCAAAACCCAAATCTCTGGTGACCGGATGGGGTAGGGCTGTGGCGGCGTACTGCCAGTGATCCGGGATATAGTCAGCGGTGTCGGGATTGACTTTTATTCCGGTTGGGTCAAGCACATCATTGAGATAATCTCTTCCAGATGCAAAATCTTGATCCTGGACAAACATAGATGTATGCTCGGCAAATACCAGGAGGCTCCCGCCATTTTTCACATATTCTCTGATGCTCTGCAAATCGGTGGATGAGAATCCCTTCTTGAGGTTGAGCAGTATCAGGATATTGGCATCAATAAGTGCGTCTTTCAATTCACGGGAATTTGTCGAGTTCAGGCTTTCTACCACTCCACCCATATTCTCCAAATATCGCTTTATCGCTCCCACGGAAAAACCATCGTCCGGTGCAAAGGATTGGTTTGCTTCTGGAAAGGACGGAATATCAAATCCCATCTCACTGTCCTTTTCATAAATCACCGCCTTGCCTATCCCCCCAGAATTAGAATAAGGAACTATCGCTATTAGTAATACGGCAAAGAAGAGTGCGGTTATGATGATCCCCTGTCCGGGTGATGGAGCCCAGGTTCCTGGGTCAAGTGATTTGATCCTCATCTTGGATACAAAAATCAAGAATGGTATCATTAGTACAAAAAATATGAGAAAGATGAGGTCCATGTATTTATCCGCGCCTGCCCAAATCCCAATAATGGTCAGGAAATAAACTGCATAGAGCACTGCAAACCCCATCATGACCGCAATTAATGCTTTGATAGGGTGTGATGATCTCTTTTCGGATAATATAAAAAAGGAGACGGCGCAGCAGAAAAATGTCAGAAAAATAAATGTGCCGCTGGTAGTAGGACCGAGTGCTATGGGGGTTTCGATGAGTTTGCCAAGAATTGCAGAGACTGCCAATGAGAATGATGTGAAGAATCTCCCGAAGGATGGATCATTAATATTATATATATACAAGATGGAGTAAAATAAACTGCCCAGTGCCAGAGCGGATATATATGGCTCATCTTCTCCTGCCGATCTTAAGAGCAGATCAAATCCACAGATGAATATAATTAAGCTAAGTATCCAGAATTCCGGTTTATCTATGCTTACCAGGGCTAAAAAGGATAATAATATCAGAGATGCACCGGCTGCAGAGATTGATCTGATGTGTATTTTTTTATATGAATCTATGAATATCATCAACAGCACCAAAAGACATACCAGTCCATAGACCCGCAGAAATATTGGCGAAGCGTACCCCATGTTGAGAGAAAAAAGGTTCAGGGAAAGCATAATCAATATAATTGAGACCCATCTTTTGATAACGATAATTGCCTGCGTTGATGATCCTATCATGAAATAGTCAAGCACTCCTCAAGGCGATCGATTACCGTTCGTGTGTTCGTCAGGGTATTATATTTTGGTTGTTATGGTCTTTGCGAATATAAGTCTTCCGGCTTTTATCAATTCCGAAAGGTACTTATATAGAAAAACGCAAAAAGATGTAAAGGTTCGCTGGGCGCCAATTGTATTTGCATCCGTTGGGCTTGAGTCATATCTGCGGGAGGGTTAGGAATGATACGGGAACGATTGTCGTTGGTAATAATCTTTTCTTTATTATCAATATGCATTGCTGCAGCTTCATCGGATGCAGGATCAAATGCTAATTCGATTTCAGCAAGCAACACACCTCTATTCGATTACAGATACAATCAGGTTGCAGAAGATTTAGGGCTCTTGAAAAATGGCGCTTCCGAAAGCAAACTTGAGTATGGGAGCATTGAGACTGCAAGCTTAACCCCCCTGGATACGCCTCAAAAGAAAGGCTGCAGACTCCAGATCAAGCAAGCTGACCTCACAATGGGTGTCTGCCAGTGGGAGACTGAGCAGACATGCTTTGATAGCTGCGGCAGCACATGTTCTGGCACCTGCGGCGGAACTTGCGGCAACACATGTGGAGACACTTGCAGTGGTACCTGTATGATGAGCTGCCGGACTTGCATCCTCTCATGTGGTGCAGACACCTGCGGCAGCACCTGCCAGGATAGCTGCGGCGGTTGCGGTCAAACATTGAGTTACACATGTGGGGACACTTGCGGGAATACATGCAGAGACACTTGCATACGCACCTGTAGCAACACTTGTGCTAATACATGTGGGCAAACGTGTCGTGGCACTTGTGCACGCACTTGCAGCAACACTTGTGCAAATACGTGTGGACAAACCTGTCATAATACTTGCTTTGCCACCTGTCAGATGACCTGTGCCCGGACCTGTCAGGCGACATGCTCGGCTACTTGCGCAGCTACTTGCCTGGCCACCTGCCAGCCGACATGTTCCGCTACTTGCGGTCCATATTGCGCAGGATCTCAAGCGGCTGCTCCTCTCAGTTCAAACGCTCCCCCGATGGCAAAGTCATCAACCAAAGCCCCATTAATAGCGGAACAAAATTCGCTGCGGTCCTACAATATAGTGGCAAATCCGCCGACATCGGTCAGTTATTTGGGAGCATATACTCCCTGGACACTCTTCCAGCAAAGCTTCACAGGAAAAGAGATCTACGCCTGGGTTGAGACAGAGGGTGGCTGGGATATTGTCGCTAAGACGCCAAAAGGCACATGGGTGCGCGAGTTCGTTTTTGTTCCCTCAAATGGAAATATAATCCTAAATGAAATCGCCCTTGATGGCAAGATCCGCAGCCAGAAATTCGAACATGTAGTAGAGGGATACAAATATATCTGGATCTATGCGGAAAATCCGGGATCTTTCGTTAGCACTTTCGAAAATGATACTCAAAAAAGCAACAACGTGACCCTCGAAGTTTACTGAAAAGAGCATGACGGGCCTCCCAATTAGACCGTGAGTGCAAGACTGCGCTCAAGGGACGCCCCACATTTCTTTACTCATTATCGGAAAACGTGTGCTGCACAGTATTCTTTTTCAGGTTCAGGCACCTTCTGGCCGCCTGCACGATCTTTTCTCGATCTTCGTCTCGACAGTAGATGCCAAAGCGCCAGGTAGCTCTGTGGGCTCTCTCCAGGATGCTGACCAGAGGAGAGACATCTCTCAGGGGTCTCACCTCTCCTTCTACGAGAGCCGGAAAGTTGCCCTCCGGTGTATCCGTAAGCGTCGGATTGTCCACCAGAATGTAATTAGCATCCACTCCGGCTTCATGGGCAATCTCCTGGCCCAGTATCTTATCGCTTACATTGAGTATTGTTGGGTCAAGACGTTCCAGGCCGACGTAGACTGCCCGCTTAAATATTCTCCTCGATCGGATGCGCCAAGCCATCTCAGCCGCATAGCCGCCTGCCCCCTGCAAGGAATTGAAGAGCTCTATGTCATCCATATCTTTCACGCAAGAAGCACTGGTCCCTTCTTCAATCATGTGCCGGATGCCAGCGGATACCATGCACTCCGATATACGGCAGACATGATGATAATAAACGGCCGGATGCATGAGCAACCGAGAAATGAGCAGAGATGTCGCGGCCTGCACGCCTCCTGCTTCCACCACCAGCTCTCCGCCGTGCAGAGTCATCTTTTGCAGCAGACGCAGTCGATCTATCACTCCGTAAGCTACGCCAGTGTAATGAGCATCCCTAATCAGGTAGTCCATCCTATCCACATCGATCTCGCCGCTCACGATCTGCCCAAGACCAACACCATTTATGGCGGCCTGGATCTCGGAGGCTTTCAGGCCGTATTTATCCAAAACCGCTCGCAGTTCGCCTTTCTTCAGGATATCGATGATGCTCTCATGCTCTTTTCGCAGGTATGGGGCAAGGGCCGCCTCCGTGGCATGGGAGAGCGGACCGTGGCCCACGTCATGCAGAAGCGCTGCGGCTCCTACCAGCATTCTATCCTCTTCTGGAAGTCCGAGATGTTTCGCTAGCAGATCAGCCAGGTGATAGGCACCCAGGCTGTGCTCGAAGCGAGTATGATTGGCACCGGGATAGACCAGGCTCGCTAGGCCGAGCTGTTTGATCCAGCGCAGCCGCTGCATCTGGGGTGTGTCTGCGATTTCCAGGGCAAGGCCCTCCAGTTGAACATAGCCATGCACCGGGTCTCGGATCTCAGTCATCAGGGCATAGCTGTGAGTCTCCTACATTAAATATTGTTCTGGATTCATTTTTTAGGAATATTATTGCAGTGTCCGAAATTTTTTGGTTTCCTGGCAAGTTGGCGGTATCTGAGGGCATCCTAAATTACCTTCAAAACTAGGTAGCCATTAAGTGTTGAGATTGAGGCAAAAAGAATGATTAAGATGACAAGAAAAAGTTATGAGAAGGGAAGACGATATATTCTATCATAAACTACCTGTGTTTATTATGGATAAAATTCTCTTCGATTCAAGCAATGTTTTTTGGGTTTGTGAATTTAGAATTACTAAATTGGCTGCAGGATAGCAATCTTCATAGTCCGCATCGATCCTGCGTTTCTTCATACGATCTAATATTATTGCTATTTCTCTTCGTTTTGCTGTCTTCTTCGATTCTCTCTTAAATCCCCAAAAATATTCGATAACGTATTGATGAACAGATTCGCCTTTTGGGATCATATTATGATCATGTTCGATCATGTAATTTCTGACATTGCAGTATGATGCATAATATGCTCTACTAATTGAGGATCGCATCTTTGCTTCGCTATCTAATACTACACTGAGTTCCTCGGCCAATTCTAGATAATCTTTCCAGGCAAAACTTATTGAAATTCCACCGTTATGCACAATTTGGCTTTGGAATTAATAGATTCATCAATCCACCAATCAGCATCGAAATTATGTAATCTTTCGTCGGCTTCTTCAGGAGAAAATGATGTTCCTACGGAGATAATCAATTCATTTTGAGCAACTTCCATAAAAATAGTACTATACGGAAAATATTTCTGTAATTGATCATGTGCTTCCGAAACCAAAGGATTTAGGAAATCGTTAGCCTCTAGAAAATCGCGGATCTCGGTCGGTCTTCTAAGTTTAAACATATTGTTAAATGCCGCCATCATAAAATTTAAATTTTTCTCATCTGTATTTATTGACTCTTTCACGAATCCCATTATAGTACTTAAATTCAGAATATTAGATAGCGAGTTAAGTGGATTCAATATTTTAGCCAGTTCATCTATAACGGACCTATCAAGAGTTCTACGGGTGCCTGTTTGTGATCTACTTAGATGATCTATTTCATAAAATATGGTGGACGCGGTTTCGCACATTTAAGTTCCTTCAGGTAGACCAAACTCTTCGCCAAATGACCATGCCACCCACAATACACATTTGATAGCATTTTCTATAACTTCGCGAATCTTGGACTCGCTCAGTTCCTCAAACATTATCTCGTTCGAAAATTGTATTGATTTGGGAATCTCTGGATCGTTGAACATAAACGCAGGTGGCCTAAAAACAAGGTCTCTTTTTAAGCGAAAAAGGAACTTATTCCGAGTTGGTTTACTTAGTTCTGCAAGAGCTTTATAATGTGCCGGATGGAGGTCTATTTGAGCTATTATAATTACCGATGTTTTTAAACCTATGGGCTGGATAACCGAAAATCCAATACCATTACTATTTACGCCATTCAATTGGAAGGTGACATTCTTAGTACTAATTGTATCATCCTTGTAAATACCTCGATTGTTCATCCAACTTTGGATTAACGCTTTCGCTTGGTCTGTTGTTCCAACGGACATGAAAGGCAAATCTCCCTTGATATTATCTCATATTCGTATATGAGCTATAAATGTTTTGCATTCATCATAAAATAGCAATATTAATTATAAATTTTGTAATATAAAAAATTTGAGGAGTTGTTTGACTCAGTCTTACTTCTTAAATATACTCAGTGACCGAGTTTCAACAGATCTAAATTTGATTTCAAACTACCAACAACTTTATAGAACAATTTTAAGATACATTTATATACCAAGGCCGGATTGTCCATTCCTCTCATGGAGTCAATTTCTGGCATGGAGGATGTCTTCGTGAGGATTTGCAGACATTCTTCTCTGTCAAGCGATTCTATATCCGGCCAACGTGCCTGATAATTTAAGAAACAGTTAGTTTGATCAGATTATCTCTTTAATATTATTTCATCCGAAGGCGACATAAATGTCAATGGAATATGGCTATATTGCCCTGTTGTTAGGCACCCTGATAGTTCTGGCCGTGCCGCTGGGGAAGTATATTGCGAAAGTCTTCAATGGTGAGCCTACCCGAGTTACACCACTCTTACGGCCTGTCGAACGGGCGTTTTACAGGATGGCGGGTGTTGACGAGACAAGAGAAATGTCCTGCAAGAGCTACATTGCCGCCCTCCTGATCTTCAATGCCCTGGGTCTGGCAGCTGTCTTTCTGCTACAGGAAGTGCAGGGTTTTCTTCCGCTCAATCCTCAGAACCTGGGTGCAGTCCGTTGGGATACGGCCATCAACACTGCCGTCTCCTTCACCACCAACACCAACTGGCAGGCCTATAGCGGCGAGCAGACGATGAGCTATCTCACTCAAATGCTGGGTTTGACTGTGCAAAATTTTCTCTCAGCCGCTGTGGGGCTATCGGCAGCCATGGCCGTCATTCGAGGCTTCACCCGCAAAAATGCCGCCACCCTGGGGAATTTCTGGGTCGACCTCGCCCGGTCGGTGCTTTATCTGCTGCTGCCCCTGGCACTCATCTGGGCACTTTTATTTGCCTCTCAGGGCGTAATTCAGACCCTGAGCCCCAATGTCATTGCCCATACTCTTGAGAGTGGTGAGCAGATCATCTCTTTGGGGCCCGTGGCCTCTCAGGAGGCTATCAAGCTCCTGGGAACCAACGGAGGCGGCTTCTTCAATGCCAACTCCGCCCATCCTTTTGAGAATCCCACACCTATCACTGATTTCCTAGAAGTATTGGCCATGCTGCTCATTGCGGCATCGCTTCCTTTTGCCTTTGGCGCATTGGTCAATAATCCAAAACAGGGCTGGGCCATATTTGCGGCCATGCTCATTCTCTATCTCATGGGCTTGGGCTTTGCCCTCTGGGCAGAAGAACAGGGAAGCCCCCTGCTGGAGAAGCTGGGCGTGGCCGGGGGAGTCAATATGGAAGGAAAAGAGGTGCGCTTCGGCGTAGCGGCGTCGGTGCTCTTTGCCCATTCCACTACAGTAACCTCAGATGGAGCGGTAAACAGCATGCACGAGAGCATGATGCCTCTCACCGGATTGGTTATGCTCTTCAACATGGTCATCGGCGAGGTGATCTTCGGCGGAGTCGGGGTGGGATTGATAGGTATTTTCTTCTATGCCATCATGACCATGTTCCTGGCAGGCCTGATGATCGGCCGCACTCCTGAGCTATTTGGCAAAAAACTGGAGCCATTCGAGATGAGAATGGCAGTCATCGGCCTGCTGGCTCCCTCCATCATTCTGCTAATTCTTGCCAGCCTGGCCATAGTCCTGCCCCAGGGCCTCTCCAGTCTGAACAACGGCGGGCCGCATGGACTCACAGAGATACTATATGCCTTCGCCTCAGCCTGCGGCAATAATGGGTCCGCCTTCGCCGGCCTGAACGCCAACACCGCTTTCTACAATCTTACTCTGGCACTGGCGATGCTGGTAGGCAGATTTGCCACGATATTGCCGGCTCTGGCCATAGCCGGCTCTCTGGCGGCAAAGAGAATAGTGCCTGCCAGCACGGCTACCTTTCCTGTCGCCAGTCCGCTCTTTGTGATCATGCTGGTCGGCACAATCATCATAGTCGGGGCTCTGACCTTCTTCCCCGTCTTTGTGCTTGGACCAATACTCGAGCACCTGATGATGTCGGCAGGCAGGACTTTTTGAGGAGGGATCATATGCACACCAATAAGTCCGATTTATGGCAGACGTCTCAGATAAAACAGGCCATTTCAAATTCCATCCCCAAGCTGGACCCGCGCCGTCTCTGGCATAGCCCAGTAATGTTCGCCGTGGAGATAGGTGCCATCCTGACCACTCTGATCACGGCGGGCGATTTGATATGGGGCAAAAACGCGTCATTGGATGGCCAGATCAGCCTCTGGCTGTGGTTTACTATACTCTTTGCCAACTTTGCTGAGGCTCTGGCAGAAGGACGGGGGCGGGCTCAGGCTGAGACTCTTCGCCTGGCAAAGAGCGAGGCCATAGCCAGCAGATTGTTGGCTGATGGTAAGATTGAGCAGGTAGCGGCTCTGCAGCTCGTCAAAGGCGATCTTGTTCTGGCAAAGGACGGCGATACCATCCCCAGTGACGGCGAGATCGTCGAAGGTGCCTCATTGGTGGACGAATCAGCCATTACGGGCGAATCGGCACCAGTAGTTCGTGAGGCTGGTGGTGATCTATGCGGCGTCACGGGAGGCACAAGAGTCCTCTCCGGGAAGATCAAGATACTCATCACTGCGCAGCCAGGTAATACCTTCCTGGACCAGATGATAGGAATGGTAGAGAGCGCCAAACGCCAGAAAACTCCCAATGAGCTGGCTTTGGAGATACTGCTCATGGGTCTTACCGGGCTGTTCATGGTGGTAGTAATCACCCTGAACGTCTTTGCCGGGTACATGGGTATCATCGTTCCCGTGCCTGTGCTGGTGGCACTGCTGGTTTGCCTGATGCCCACCACGATCGGCGGCTTGCTGCCCGCTATCGGCATCGCCGGCATGGACCGGCTGCTTTCTCATAATGTCATCGCCATGAGCGGAAGAGCTGTGGAGGCCTCAGGCGACGTGGATGTGGTGCTCATGGACAAGACCGGCACCATCACTCTGGGAAACAGGATGGCCACCCAGTTCCTGCCCGCAGAGGGAGTGACGAAGGAGGAGCTGGCATTGGCTGCTATGTACTCCTCCCTGGCAGACGAGACGCCGGAAGGCCGCAGCATAGTGGACTTATGCAAGGAGACTCTGGTCATCCGCGGCAGGGATATCCGGGCACCGGAAGGAAGGGAATTTATCCCCTTTAGCGCCGAGACTCGCATGAGCGGCATAGACTGGGATGGTCGTCAGATCAGAAAAGGTGCGCATGATGCCATAGGGCAATATGTAGAGCAGAGAGGCGGCAGTATGCCGGAGGGCATCAGGGTTGCTGTGGAGAGCATCGCTCGGGAAGGAGGAACTCCATTGGTTGTGGCGGAAGGCAGCAAAATCTTAGGTGCCATTCGATTGAAGGACGTGCTGAAAACCGGTATCAAAGATCGATTGTCGAATTTGCGTAAAGTCGGCATTCGCTCCGTTATGATCACGGGAGACAATCCCATGACGGCAGCAGCTATCGCCGCAGAGGCCGGAATCGATGACTTCATCGGCCAGGCTCGTCCCGAGGTCAAGCTGGAGGCCATTCGAAAATATCAGAGGGAAGGGCACCTGGTGGCCATGATTGGAGACGGGACCAACGATGCTCCGGCTCTGGCCCAGGCCGATGTGGCGGTGGCCATGAATGCCGGAACACAGGCTGCCAGGGAGGCGGCCAACATGGTGGATCTGGATTCCAATCCTGCTAAACTGCTGGACATAGTGGAGATCGGCAAACAGATATTGATCACCCGAGGGGCCCTGACTACCTTTAGCGTAGCCAATGATGTCTCTAAGTACTTTGCCATCATCCCCGCCATATTTGCAGCCGAGTATCCCATGCTAAGTGTGCTCAACGTCATGCATCTGGCAACTCCCAGCAGCGCTGTGCTTTCTGCGATTATCTTCAATGCCATCATCATTCCTCTCTTGATACCGCTATCATTGCGGGGCGTACGCTACACACCCGCGACGGCCTTACAGCTGCTGCGACGCAATTTGCTGTTCTATGGCCTAGGCGGACTGGCCGTGCCTTTCGTCGGCATCAAGTTGATCGATATGCTGGTTATTTTCCTGCATTTGGAGTGAGGAAGATGTTCGAATATGCAAAAGAAATAAAGCCGGCATTGATTCTGTTCATGGCCTTCGCTCTGCTCACCGGGGTTGTCTATCCTCTATTCATAACCGGCATAGTCCAGACTGCTCTGCCTGCCAAGGCCGAAGGGAGCCTGATTGTTGTTGACGGCAGAATCGTTGGCTCAGAACTCATAGGTCAGACTTTCCAGAGCCCTGGCTACTTCCACGGACGGCCTTCGGCAGTGAACTACGCCGCTAACGGCTCGGGTGCCGGCAACCTCGGGCCAACCAGTGCCAGGCTCATGGAAGAGGTAAGCCGAAGGATAGATCAAGTCAGGCACGAGAATAGAATGTACAATGGTCAGAGCGTACCGGCTGATCTGGTCCAAAGCTCAGGCAGCGGTCTGGATCCTCACATAAGCCGACAGGCTGCCATGGAGCAGGTGGCGCGCGTGGCCGGGGCGAGGGGTCTAGCGCACTCTGCAGTGCAGGCGCTGATCGACCGGAATGTTGAGCCTGCCGTGTTTGGCATACTGGGGCAGGAGAGGGTGAACGTTCTCAGGCTTAACCTTGACCTGGATAACATTACAGGGGTGAGTTAAAGGATGGAGGAAGATCGCCGTCCGGACCCGGATCAATTATTAAAGCGACTAACGCACGAGGAAAGAGTGGCCAGCAGCAGCCGTGGACATCTCAAGATCATCCTTGGTGCAGCGGCAGGCGTCGGCAAGACCTACCAAATGCTGGAAGAGGCGCAGCAACTAAAAAAGAGCGGTGTGGATGTCGTCGTGGCACTGGTGGAGACACATGGACGGCATGAGACCGAAGTTCTGCTCGATGGACTGGAGGTAATTGCTCGCTGCCGCCTCAATCGAGGTGGCCTGGAAATTGAAGAGATGGATTTGGATGGCGTCCTGGTGCGCCATCCAGCCATCGCCCTGGTGGATGAGCTGGCTCATGCCAATGCTCCGGACCTTCGCCATGCCAGGCGCTACCAGGATGTAGAAGAGCTGCTGGATGCGGGCATCAGCGTCTACACAACCCTGAACGTCCAGCACATTGAAAGCCTCAATGATATCATATTTCAGATCACGGGAGTTCGAGTTCGAGAGACTCTGCCGGACAGGATAATTGAGCTGGCAGATGAGATCGAAGTTGTAGACCTGACTCCGGAGGATCTGCTGCAGCGGTTTAAGGACGGCAAAGTGTATGTTCCATCTCAGGCAGAGCAAGCCATGCAGCGCTTTTTCCGCAAAGGGAACCTATTGGGACTGCGCGAGATTGCTCTGCGATATGCAGCCCGCATGGTGGATGAGGACATGCGCACCTATATGGAGGGGCATGGCATCCTGGGTCCCTGGCCTGCCGGATCGAGATTGCTGGTCTGCATAAATGCCAGTACCTTCTCCGAGCGTCTGATACGCATAGGGCAGCGCATGGCTGCAGACCAGGACGCCGAGTGGTTCGCGGTTTATGTAGAGTCTCCTCAAGATGCATCGTCTACTGAGGCAGCTCGGGATCAACTGGCGCGTAACTTGACGCTGGCAAGAGAGCTGGGCGCAAAGGTCCAGGTTTTGAGCGCCCAGAATATCGCTGAGGAGGTCATCGCCTTCTCCAGAGAGCATAATATCACGGTAAT